>DAOUYK010000275.1 GCA_030666145.1 Mycolicibacterium sp.
GGGTTGCGTGGACGAAAGCGTCAAGTACTCCAAGGAGCGTGAGGCGTTCGGCCGTGCCATCGGAACCAACCAGGCGATTGCGTTCAAGATCGCCCGCATGGAGGCCAGGGCCCACGTTGCGCGCGCGGCCTACTACGACGCGGCCTCGCTGATGCTGTCGGGCAAACCGTTCAAGAAGCAGGCCGCGGTCGCCAAACTGGTCGCCAGCGAGGCGGCTATGGACAACGCCCGCGACGCCACTCAGATCTTCGGCGGCTACGGCTTCATGAACGAGTACCCCGTCGCCCGGCACTATCGCGACAGCAAGATCCTCGAAATCGGTGAGGGCACAACTGAAGTCCAGCTGATGCTGATCGCCAGAGAGCTCGGGTTGTGACTGCCAAACGGATCGTCGTCCAACGTGGGCTGTGGTTCGAGGAATTCGAGGCCGGAGTGTGTTATCAGCACCGTCCAGGGCGCACGATCACCGAGGCCGACAACGTACTGTTCACCACTCTGACGATGAACACCCAGGCCCTGCACTTGGATGCCGCCTTCGCTGATGCGCTGCCGCCCTTCAACCAGCGGTTGGTCAACTCGATGTTCACTCTCTCGACTCTCGTGGGCCTCTCGGTTGCGCAGCTGACGCAGGGCACCATCGTGGGCAATCTGGGCTTTAGCGACGTGGCATTCCCCAAACCGCTGTTTCACGGCGACACGCTCTACGCTGAGACCGAGATGACCCAAAAGCGCGAGTCCAAGAGTCGCCCGGGGGAGGGCATCGTGACCCTCGCCCATACCGGCCGCAATCAACACGGCGATGTGGTGGCCGCCGCGTCGCGCAAGACCATGGTGCGCAAGCGACCCGAGGGTGAGGCGTGATGCCGCTCGCACCCACCGGACCCGGCTGGCTGTTCTGCCCGGCAGATCGCCCGGAGCGATTCGAGAAGGCAGCTACCGCAGCAGATGTCGTTATCCTGGACCTTGAGGATGGCGTCGCCGCCAAGGACAGGGCGGCTGCCCGCAAGGCGCTTGTCCAGACTCCACTCGACCCGACCCGCACGGTCGTGCGGGTCAACCCCTTCACCACGGCTGACCATGCGCTGGACATCGAGGCATTGAAGACCACTGCATATACCAGCGTGATGTTGGCCAAGACTGAGACCAGCGATCAGATTGCTTCGCTGTCCCGGTTTGATGTGGTGGTTCTTGTCGAAACTCCGCTCGGAGCCTTGGCCGTCACCGAGATGGCGCAGGTTGATAATGCGATCGCCGTGATGTGGGGTGCCGAGGACCTCTTCGCCGCCACCGGTGGTACCGCGAACCGTTGGCCCGACGGCAGCTACCGCGACCTCGCTGTTCATGTGCGATCACAGAGTCTGTTGGCCGCTAAGGCTTTTGGGCTGCTGGCCCTGGACTCGGTATGCCTCGACATAAAGAACCTCGACGGACTGCGGGCAGAGACTGATGACGCTGTGGCCGTCGGGTTTGATGCCAAGGTCGCCATCCACCCCACGCAGGTCGCAGTGATCCGCGCAGCGTTTGCGCCGACCGCCGAGCAGGCCGAATGGGCGCGAGCAGTTCTCGCTCAGGCCAGTTCTGAGCGCGGGGTGTTCCAGTTCGAGGGTCAGATGGTAGACATGCCTGTGCTGCGGCGCGCCGAGCGGATCGTGGCGTCGGCGTCACTGCCTCGGGGCTGAGGCTACTTGCGCTTGGCGGCAGCCAATCGTCTTGCGAATTCAGGTGATTCGATGGACATGGCCTGGGGGCCGATCTCGACGTCGACGGCGAGGCGGTGCATATCGAGGTCCACGGTGCCGGGGGTTGCGGTGGCCCGCATTGAGGCCTTGGTTGCCAAAACCACCTCGCGCGGCGCGGAAGCGGGGCCAGCGGCGAGGGTACGGGCCGCGGCTACTGCATCGTCAGCGACTTCCAAAGCAAGTCCGTGGCGGACAGCCGTGTCCGCGTCGAAGCGCATCCCGAACAAAAGTGCCGCCCTCGCCGTCTGGGGCCCGATCGCCCGCTGCAGCATCCACGTCGCGCCACCCCCTGGGTGGATGCCGAGCTTCTGGAATCGCGGGTCGAAACTTGCCGCCGGACCGGCGATGCGCACATCGGCCGCCAGCGCAAGGTTCAGACCCGCACCTACCGCAGGGCCGTTGACCGCGGCGATCGTGGGCAGCGTGCACTGCGCCACAGCGAGGAAGCCGTCGTAGATCACCCGTAATCCGTCCTCAGTCGCTTCGCCCAGGGCGGTCAGGTCGGCGCCGGCGCAGAACGCCTTGCCGGCGCCGGTCACGATCACCGCGTGGACGCCGGAGTCCGCCTCGGCGGCCTCAATCGCAGCACGAAGTGCCGCCGAACTCTGTGCGGTCACCGCATTGCGTCGGTCGGGATCGTTGATGGTGATGAGTGCGACGCGGTCCTCGACCTGCGTCAGTACCGGTGCAGACACCCGCTCAGCGTAGCGGTGAGTCCAGGACGCCCCTGGGCGGGCTGCGCTGTCCTGGTTGCGCGGAAAACACGTTGACGGAGGCATGGAGGTGGGCCATTGGTTGCGGCCGGGGGACCGGCTGTCGTTGGTCATCGACCAGATCGGTGAAATTACCCACTCGATCTCAGGAGCTACAGAACCGCGATGACCCCATGGCCGGTTTGTCGGCAGGGCTTGGGCGCTATTGCGGGTACTCGTCTGGTGTTGCGTAGAAGCCGTTGGGCCAGGTTTCGGGCTCGTAGGTGTCTGCTGGCGCGTAGGTGGGCGTGATGCGTACCCAGTCGATGTCGAGGTAGGCGGTGTCGAAGTTTGGATCTCCGGCCCATCCGATTTGATCGCGGTATCCCGATGCTGGGAACCAGATTCCAACCCAGAAGCGTGATGCGCGGTGAGGGACGTTGTCCTGGCCGAACGATTCTCCTGTGTAGCGGGCCACTTCGACATCGTCGATGGACCATGCAACAAACGGGTCGTGGCCGTCGCCGCCTGCGTGCCATTCATAGGCGTAGGTGTGGAACTCGCCATCGGCAACGAGTTCGCCGATGTCGGGTCGCAGCGAGACGTTGCCGCCTTCGCCCCCGAACTTGCCGCCCCAGGAGTTGGCCCGGGCGTAGTCGAAGCTGACCGGGTCGTTGGGAGTTCCGTCATCGCGGGCGGTGGGGAATTCCCAATCGATCTCGGAGTTACGGATACGGTTGGGCTCGGTCCAGTATTCCGGTTGTGTGGGGTGGTATTCGATGTAGTGGAAGTTCCAGAAGGCGCTGGCCGCTCCCAACACCTGCGGAACGCGGGCACGCACTTCGTAGCGCCCAGAGGCGTAGTAGTCGCGAGTGACGATGGTCGCGCCGACGCGGGTGGTGCGGTCGCCGTGGCCGACAATGTCACCGGTGTAGTCATCGCCGTGGGCCCGCAGGCGCACGACGCCGTCGACGACCTCGACGTTGGCGGGGATGACTCCGCCATTGCTTCCACCCCAGGCTTTGTCGGCGATGAGCCAGTGCTCGGGATCGAGCCCGTTGGTGAAGTCATCGAAGAGCGCGGGTTGCGGACTCGGGTACGGGTTGGGCGTGTCGAGCCACTCGTCTCCGTTGGCCAGGATGGTGATGTCGTCGACGTATAAGGCGTTGTCGTCGCCGCGCCAATTCTCGGCGGCCACTTTGACCGACACCCAACGATCCGGGGTGGTGAACGCGACCTCGACGGGCTGCCACGCGGTGTTGGTGATGAGCTGCCATGCGTGCAGAGAGCCGTCCGGGCTGGCCACGGTGAGAGTGGCATCGCCGGCATCGACTCGCGCGCGGGCCGTCAGTAGATAGTCGCTGTTGGGCGCCAGCAGCATGGGAAGGTCCTGGGCGATGCGCGCAGTCTGTTCCGGCGTCGATGCGATGCGCATGGTCCCGTCGGACTGACGTGCCGCCTGATCGAGCACCCAACCGCGGGCATCGGGCTCGAACTGCCCATTGGCCACGAGATTCTCGCCGCGACCGGGCAGTACCACGAGCGGCGGCGGTGACGCGCCG
>DAOUYK010000165.1 GCA_030666145.1 Mycolicibacterium sp.
TGCCGTTGCCGCCGTTGCCGCCGTTGCCGAACCAGCCCGCAGATCCGCCGTTGCCACCGTTGAAACCGCTGCCGCCGTTGCCGATCAGCCCGCCATTGCCGCCATCACAGGCCGTCACACCTATACACGAGGCAGCATCAAAGCTGTAACCACTGCCGATCAACCACCCGCCATCGGGATGCTCAGCAGTGCCATTACCGAACCACCACACCGACTCATCCACCGCCGCGGTGTTTGCGCTGGCAGGATCGTCGAGATCACGGCGCGCAGCAGCAGCCGCCGTCCCCACCAACAACGCCCCCGCCCCCGAAGGACCACCGCCATCCGACACCGGCGCCTGCGCCACCGACGCGGACGCCACACCCTCATCAACGGTCGTCACCCGCGCCGTCGCGTTGAGCGGCGAAGACCCCGCCGAACCCTCATCGGCGACCTCATCGACAACCTCGTCGGCGTCCAAGGCCACAGCGACAACCTCGTCGGCGTCCAAGTCCACAGCGGCGACCTCATCGACAACCTCGTCGGCGTCCAAGGCCCCGTCAACATCGGCGACCTCATCGTCAACCTCGTCGGCGTAAAAGTCCACAGCGACGTCCAAGTCCACAGTGCCCAAGTCCACAGCGACGTCCAAGTCCACAGTGCCCAAGTCCACAGCGACGTCCAAGTCCACAGTGCCCACAGTGTCCACAGAAGCATCACCACTGGTCGCCGGCGACGAAACACCGGCCGCCGATGACGAACCCGAACCCGAACCCGACCCCGCACCCGCACCCGCAGACGAATCTCCCGCACTTGCCGAATCCGAACCCGTCGAACCAGCCGAGCCGTTTTCATCGGCGAACGCTACTGCCGGCATGGACGCAATCGCCGCGCCAATACCCAAAGCGACCGCTAGCGCGCCCACCCGTCCCACATAACGGGAGTAGCCCGACGCAACAGGCTTAGTCGAAACGCCAGCTCCGTACTCGATCGGACGCACCCGCACCCGACCAGAACTAGCCCGACGGTAGCGACGCGAACCAGCAGAACGCCGATCGCCTGAATCAATCTCCGAAGCACGCGGTCCAGTCATTTCGCAACCCTATCCCCAGCATGTTCTCAGCAAAGGCGATCGACGTCTATTTCTGAAGAAACCGCGCGCCGCCGACGCCAGCGACGACTAACGCCGCCCATCGTCGGCCGCGCGGATGGCCGGATAGTAGTTGGCGGTGTGTCGACGCCTGCCGCTGGCTCCGCGGCGCCCTGGACCACCTCAGAGGCCCCGGAAGGGGGGTTCAGGACGGGCACTGTGGCGAGCCCTTCTGGTAGCCGTTTAGCGTCGGCCGCGTCCCACGCTGAGGCCCTGGTGTTGAGGAATTCGTCTGTCGTGTATGGGGTGTCGCGGTTTTGAGGGACTGATTCCCACACGGCTTTGTCGATTTCCTCGCGTGTGAACCCGCCAGAATAACGCGCACTCCCACCGTTTACCGAGGACGCATCGCGCGGGAGCGCTCCGACCCGCGCTCGACTCCTTAAGAGGACCAACGGTCATGAACGTTGGTCGGCTAGTCAAGGCACACCCTTACCCTCACCCGCCCACGCTCGTCATGACGAGCCACCGCATGACCGGCGCGGTCAGTGCCGCCGAAGTCAGTTAGTGTGATCAAACCGCCGTCACCGGTGAAGTTGCGCCACCAAACAGGGCAAGCACGACGAGCTGGCCGGCGGCACACAAGTCCTCAAGGACTGAACGGCTGATCACTCTTGCGAGCCAGCAGGATCTACTGCCGAAGTGGACAGAAAACCCAACCTCGCCCGCAGCATGGGTTATCGCCTCGCCGGCCGACGCGCTGGCACTTCGGGCATGCGACGTGCTCGATGACAGCGAGGTAGAGAGACTCTTCGAGACCCTGACGCCGATTACTAGAAAGGTGGTGGACCGCGGAGACGTACCGGGCGCCACGCCGATGGGATTGAGCCGCGACGACCTCGACGGTGACAGCGCCCACCTGGCCTGAACAGCAGCGCAGGCGGGTCGGGGGCGTACCCGTTTGCTGAGGCTTCAGCTGTGCGCGCTGGCGGCCGAAGAGTGGCAGGCATCCTGTGGAGTACCCGCCACATCGAGTGCGGGGTTGCGCTCGAAGAACCCGAAGGGCTTGAGCCAGAAGGACACCACGTCCACCGGCATCACCGGCCAGTCTTCGGGCCTGGTGATGTGATGGATTCCAAACACATACCAAAGCACGACATCGGTGTTCTCGATCGGACGGTCGGCCTCGGTCCACCGCGCCAGCCCAGTATCTCGGATCGATTGGTTGACGAATTCCCCTGCAGGCCAACGCTCATCGGGCCTATTGGGAGTGACCCAAAGGGTGTGGTCGATGACGTGGGCGCGTTCAAGCACCGGTGAGCCAGCTTCGAACATCGAGGGAAGCGCCCCGGTGGGAACAAGCTTGTAAGACGGGTGAGTGCCCAGTGAAGTCACCTCGTTGGTGTTGACCACCTTCCACGTACGCTGGGTCGCGTAGTTCACGTCCTGCTTGGCCTCGCCCTCGGTGCGAAGGGGGGTGTTACGCAATACCACCGACAGTCCGTAAGGATTGTCGGGCCCGGTTGGCTCGGCGTAGGACTCCGACATGACCACGGTGTTGTCACTGCCGTCGATGTCCATGTCCAACCTGGCGACCAAGAAGTGTTGATGGAACGGTGCATAGGTGCGCTCGTCTACGAGGGTGCCGTTGATATTGGCTGCGCCCGCCGGCAGCGGCGTTGTCACCATGATGCCGGTTGCGCGCACCTCGCACTCGATGTTGCCGTCCTGATATAGCCGCCAGTAGATCAGGTATTCGTAGTTGGCAACGGTGACGTGGAATGAAAGCGTGAGGCGGCGCATTCGACGTACCTCGGCGCCGGCGTCGTGATCGACGTGCTTCCACAGCACGGCATTGTCTTCCTCATGGATGCAGATCGCATTTGTGATGGTGTAGGGCTCGCCCTTGCTGTTGTGTAGAACCGCATCGAGATAGCGGATCTCGCCCAGGCAGTCGCAGCCCAGTTCCAGCGAGGTCGTCATGAATCCCAGACCCCACTCGCCGATGTCGAACGCGGTGCGCCGGTAGTGGTCCGGCGACGGATCACGGTAGGGAACAATCATCTCCGCAAACGACATTCGGTGCGCAATCGAGCGGTCCCGGTCGCCGTCGCAGTAACGCACGGTGTGCAGCGTCATCCCCTCGCGATGGTTGAACCCGATGCGCAACGACCAGTGCTGCCAGCGCACCAAGTTGCCCTCCACGGAGAAAGACGGTCCCTCCGGCTGGGTGATGTGCAGCGGTTTCAGGGGCTCCCGACGCGCGGATGCGCGGATGCGTTCGGGAATATGGCTGGGCGCGTACTCCCCCATCACCTCCGGAAGCGACGCCTCACCCGTAGCGAAAGGCCCGCCGTTCTCGACGCGCAAAAGCTCCATCGTGTTCACGTCGATGACGCAGTGCAGACCGCTGACCAGACGGGCGTAGGGATTGGTTCCGGGCGCAGCCTTGACCCAACTATCTGACCAGCCAATCCTGCGGTCGCGGAACTCCGAGGGGGCCACAGCATCGCCATAGGTCCAGGTGTCGAAGAACACCAGATCCATGTCGGTGACCCCGCGGTCGGCCAATGCGGCGACGACGTCGGGATGTGACCGCAGCGCCTGATCGCACTCGATAAACTCGTCGACGGTGAAGTTCGCCTGCACACCTGGAATGTGCTCGAACACCTCGACACGGTCGTCGGTCAGTGACACCACGCTCTTGTAGGTGGCGTTGTCGCGCCGGTTGAAGCAGATGACCTCCGCCCGGCGCGACGGTCGCGGCCCACCGTCGTCGAAAGCAGCCAACTCGGCCTTAGAGGGCTCGACCATCTCGATCGACGCGTAGCGCCAACCCAGGTCCGTTGGGGAAGTGGGCGTGGTGTGTATGCCGCATTCGCGATGCAATATCGCAGCGACTGAATGGAATTCATGAGCGGCGAGCGGGTCGAGGGGATACTCGACGGGACTCGAGTCACTGGTCTGAGTCACGCGCTAACGGAATCATAAGTAGAGCTGGGCGACACGGCGATTCAGCAATTTCGCGGGCGCCTCATAGAGAGGACAGGGAGAATCCTTCCCACGCCTGTCGCCGCTCGGCGTGGGGGTCCAATTCAACGCGGTGCCGCCGATCCAGCACCAAGACCGCGCGGTCGTCGCTGTTGTACTGCGGCCAATCCGCGCCCGGCACCCCGCGGTCGGCGAACGCCAGCCAGCGTGCCTGGACATCGTCGCTGACCTTGCGCGCCGCTCGCGAATCCACGCCTGCATGCAGCAGCATCCCCAGCCGGGACCGGTAGAGATCGAAGACGGCGAGCAGTTCGGTGGCGTGGGTGGCGCCCATGCCCGCCAAGTGCAACGCACGGGTCGCAAAGTCGTACCGATATACGTGAGTCGGCGCGTGCCCGCTGTGCGCCTGCGCGATCTGCCACACCGTTGAGCCGAAGATGAAGTCCGCACCCATCCGGACGCACGACGCCGCATCCGGATAACCCGGATAGGCGGAGGTGATCCGGTCGCGGTCAGCAGGATCGACGTGGTGCAGCAGCCGCTCGATGGCCGCCCGCGTCGTCGGGAGTATCTTGAGGAACCGGGTGAACAGTCGACCTTCCTCGCCGTTGGCGCCGACGATCAATGGCACCGGATGTGCTTTGCCCCGACGCATCGCATCGACTGGGTCCATTGGTAGGTAGTCGGTCCCGTAGGTGGGACCGATCGCGAAAGCGCCTCGCATGTCCTTCTGGCCCTCGGCGATCAACCGCCCGAGAACGTTCACCAGCTCAACGGGGCGGGCCGCCAAAAGTTTCTGTGCCGCATCCTTTTCGTGCACCCCGAGCAGCGCAGCAAGCCTGCCCGCGTACTCGGCGGCGACATCGGCACTGCAGGTCATGCCACCCGGAGGACTCTCTGAGATCGCTTGAGCAAAAAGACCTTTAGCGTCCGGAGTGGCCAGCAGTGTGGCAACCGCATGCGCTCCGGCACTCTCACCGAAAACCGTCACGTTATCCGGATCGCCGCCGAAGGCCGCGATGTTGTCGCGTACCCAGCGCAGGGCCATCACCAGGTCCCTGAGAAACAGATTGTCGTCGAGGGGTATGTCGGCCGTTGACAGCGAAGAAACTTCCAGGCAGCCCAACGCACCGAGCCGGTAATTCACCGAAACGTAGACGCAGCCCTTCCGGGCCAGCGACGCACCGTCGTAGACCGGTGTCGCCGAGCTCCCCAGCATGTACCCGCCGCCGTGGATGAACACCATTACCGGTAGCGGTTCCTCGGCCTGCTCGAGGGGACTGACGACGTTGAGGGTCAGGCAGTCCTCGCTCATCTGCTGGTACCTTCCGGGCGCCAGCATGGTGTACATGCGCTGCTGCGGTGCACAATGACCGAAACCGTGGCAGTACCGGACTCCCGGCCACGGCTTTACCGGCTGTGGCGCCCGATAGCGCAACCGGCCCACAGGTGGGCTGGCGTAGGGAATCGACCGCCATCGATTGACGCCGTCGCGGGTGAAGCCCTCGACAGTGCCCGAGGCGGTCTTCACCCGAACGGTGTGCTCGTGCATCCTCCTGACGGTATCGAACTCCTGCCCGCCCTGCCCCGCCCGGGTAATGCGTGTCGAGCCGCTAGCCTTGCTAGATGCGAATTGCCGGCCTGATAGCGGTCGCTGCCCTGGCGGCGGCCTGTTCACACTCGGTGAGCGGCGATGCCGAACTCACGGAGTCACGACCATCAACGTCGAGCAGCGCAGCATCCTCACCCACGACAGCGGCCACCGGCCAGCCGCCCGGCGATGGTGCGCCAATCGAGGACGTGATTGCCTGGGTCGAAGCGGGCATTCCCACCGATTCGGGCGCATATCACGAGGCCTACCTCGATGGCGTCACCACCCGACTTGGCGACGACATCGCGTTCACCGCCCCCTCCGGGGCGCCGAACCGGACCACGCAGTGCATCACCGACGCCACCTACAACGAGGGCACGCTGTCGTGCCTGGTGGAGCTTAATTCCCCGGCGCCGCGCCCGGTGGGTGCCGAAGGGGTCTGGAAGCCAGGGTGGGCCGACTACTCGGGGGCCACTGCGCAGCTCGGATCTCTGCACGGAGATCCTGGCCCTTTCGTCAAGGGTGTCGGCCCGCGCCTGCTCGAAGGCCAGTCACTGGCCTTCGGCGACGATCAGTGCCGCAGCGACGCGACGGGCTTGCTGTGTGTGAACTATGCGCATCGCTCTGCAGTCCGGATCAGCGTTGCCGGCATGGCGCCGTTCGGCTGCCTGCAGCCGGTGGCACCGCCGCCCCAGGTAGGCGAAATGTTCAGCTGCTGAACGCCTCAGTTGCGGCCGGGCAGTGTGGCGCCTACAGCCGGTGGAACCGTTGTCCGCTTAGTGGACGGAAGAGTCAGATGTAGCCGGTGTAGTGGGCTAACGCCAGCCGTCGGCAGCCCGAGCCACCTGCATCAGCTCGTCGCACAGCTCAAGCAGTTCGGCGCGGTCAGCCCCTTCGTCGATCGCGGTGGCCATATCCTCGGCGGCACAACGGACTTGGTACACCCGATCCGACAGTTCGGCGGCCTCATCGGCGGTCAATACCACCGAGTCCGGCGGCACCGAGGTGCCTTTAATCTGCGCGCGCTGCTCGTAGGCGCGCTGGCGGCAGGATTGTCTGCAATACCGGCGCCGCCTACCCAGACCGCCGGCGGCGACTTCGCGGCCGCACCAACGGCAGCTCTGGGGGCACGTCCTGACGGTGCGGTGAGAAACCTGGGACGTCGCAGAAGTCACGAAACCGACTGTAAACCGCCGGCTGCGTCGATCCCGGTATCATCAGGGGTCGCGTCGGGAACTCTACGAGGGACCTCTGCGTTGAAATTTCGGACGAATCGCGTTTATGGAGGAGTTGACGATGGCTGATCGTGTCTTGAGAGGCAGCCGCCTCGGAGCTGTGAGCTACGAGACGGACCGCAACCATGACTTGGCGCCGCGTCAGGTGGCCCGCTACCGCACCGACAACGGCGAGGAATTCGACGTCCCGTTCGCCGACGACGCCGAGATCCCCGGCGCCTGGCTGTGCCGCAACGGCCTGGAAGGGACCCTGATCGAGGGTAATATCCCGGAGGCCAAGAAGGTCAAGCCGCCGCGTACCCACTGGGACATGCTTCTGGAGCGTCGCTCGGTGGAGGAGCTCGACGAGTTGCTCAAGGAGCGCCTCGACATCATCAAGGCCCGCCGCAGAGGTGGCTGAGTTGAGCTGAACCCGCCTAGCGCGCGGTTCCGCGGCCACGGTCGATGCGGGCGCGCATGCCCCATTGGGCGACCTTGACGATAGCCTCCCGGACGGTCGATCCGTCCATCTTCGACACCCCGTGCTCGCGCTCTGTAAAGGTGATCGGCACCTCGACAACGGTGAACCCTGCGTTGATGGAGCGCCACGTAAGGTCCACCTGAAACCCGTAGCCCCTGGAATCCACGGCGTCGAGGCCGATCTTCTGCAAGACCTCGCGCCGGTAAGCGCGGTAGCCGGCGGTGATGTCATGGATATCGACGCCTAGGAGAATTCGCGAGTAACTGTTCGCAGTGCGCGACAGGACAAGCCGCCGCCGAGGCCAGTTGCGCACCTCGCCGCCTTCGACGTAGCGCGAACCGATCACCACGTCCGCGCCCGCATCGATGGCCTCCAGCAGGCGGTGGAGTTCCTCGGGTGCGTGGCTGCCGTCGGCGTCCATTTCGACAATGACCGAGTACTGACGCTGCAGACCCCACGCGAA
>DAOUYK010000156.1 GCA_030666145.1 Mycolicibacterium sp.
GATGGCGGCAGTGCGGGCGGCGTTCAAGCCGGAGTTCATCAACCGCCTCGACGACGTGATCATCTTCGACGCACTCGATCCCGAGCAACTGGTGGCCATCGTCGATATCCAGCTCGCCCAGCTGCAGAAGCGGCTCGCTCAGCGTCGCCTCACACTAGAGGTATCGCTGTCGGCCAAGAAGTGGCTCGCAGACCGTGGGTTCGACCCACTCTATGGGGCCCGGCCACTACGGAGGCTGGTGCAGCAGGCGATCGGTGACCAGCTGGCCAAGCTGCTGCTGGCTGGTGATGTGCATGATGGCGACGTGGTGCCGGTCAACGTCAGTGAAGATGGCGACTCGCTGGTCCTGGGCTGAGCCCCGACGTCCCGCCGAAACGGCATCGGGGGTCCGCGTGGGCGCCTTGGCTGTCCGAACGCCCTTTCGGCGGGAAAAAGAACGGTCCGAGACCGGGTTGTTACCCATTCGGATTCGGTCAGCGCTTCCCAGAGCGGATACTCTTGAGCCAATGGTTCCGCTTTGGTTCACCCTGTCCGCACTCTGCTTCGTAGGTGCGGCGGTGTTGTTGTACACAGACCTCGACAGGCGTCGAGGCCTAGGTCGTCGCCGTAAATCGTGGGCGAAGTCGCACGGATTCGACTATGAGTACGAGTCCACCGATATCCTCACGCGCTGGAAGCGCGGTGTGATGTCGACGGTCGGCGACGTCACCGCGCGCAATGTGGTCCTCGGACAGATACGCGGCGAGGCGGTCTTTATCTTTGACCTTGACGACGTCGCAACGGTCATTGCGTTGCACCGCAAGGTCGGTACCAACGTGGTTGTCGACCTGCGGCTCAAGGGCATCAAGGAGCCGCGGGAGAGCGACATCTGGCTACTCGGCGCGATCGGTCCCCGGATGGTTTACTCCACCAACCTCGATGCGGCCCGAAGGGCGTGCGACCGCAGGATGGTGACGTTCGCCCACACCGCGCCCGATTGCGCCGAGATGATGTGGAACGAACAGAATTGGACATTGGTCAGCATGCCGGTAACCAGTACCCGTGCCCAGTGGGACGAGGGTCTGCGCACCGTACGCCAGTTCAACGACCTGCTCAGGGTGCTGCCGCCGTTGCCTGCGGTCGCTGCGGGTCAGCCCGCCCCGCGCCGCGGCGGTTCCCCTAGTCGTCCGCTCACGCCGGCACCTGCGGGCCGTTCCGAGCCCGCGCCCGGGGTGACGGATCAGCCACCACGCCGCGGAGACGTCGGCCGCTACGATGGCCGAACCGACGCCGCGACTGATGCCGGCCCGGCTCGGCCGGACCCGATGCTTGGCGAACAACCGCCGTCGGGCAGCGGCCGGCAGTCGCCGAACTATCACCGGTAAGTATCCTCTGGGACATGCCACGCCCTGTCGCTCTGATCACCGGACCGACGTCGGGGCTGGGTGAGGGTTTCGCGCGACGCTACGCAATCGACGGTTACGACCTGGTGCTGGTGGCCCGTGACGTGGAACGCCTGGAGCGTCTGGCCGCGGAGTTGGCTAACGAGGCCGGTGTAGGGGTCGAGGTGATTCCCGCCGACCTGGCGCTGGCCGTCGACCGGGCGAAGGTCGCCGAGCGGTTGCGGGCCGGGGTCCGGGTTCTGGTGAACAACGCCGGATTCGGCACGGCCGGAGAGTTCTGGTCCACCGAACTCGAGGTTCTGCAGGCTCAGCTCGACGTCAACGTAACCGCCGTCATGCAGCTCACGCATGCCGCGCTGCCGGCCATGCTGACCGATGGCGCAGGCACGGTGCTCAACGTCGCAAGCGTCGCCGGACTGCTGCCTGGGCGCGGGTCCACCTATTCGGCATCCAAGGCGTGGGTGGTCTCTTTCTCCGAGGGGCTCGCCAACGGGCTCGGCGGGACAGGCGTCGGTGTGCATGCACTGTGTCCAGGGTTCGTCCGCACCGAATTTCATGAGCGGGCTGGCATCGATATGGTCAGCACCGCGTCGCTGCTGTGGCTGGAAGTCGACGATGTGGTCCGCGAGACGATGGCTGACCTTGGTAAGGGAAAGGTCCTGATTGTCCCAGGACTGCAGTACAAGGCACTGACCACCGGCGGACGTATGTTGCCACGAAATATGGTGCGCGCCTTGACCAGAGTTGTGGGCAGGGGCCGTGACCGTACCTGAGAACCAGTGCCGGTAGGCACGATCCTGGTGGCCCTGGGTTTGCGGCCGACGCTGCCGGGACGCGTGGATGTTGCGCGTGCGACTACGCATGCGTGGCGGCGGGCGAAGGATGGCTGAATCGGACACCGATGTCGCTGGCCCCACCGAGTGGGGCGAAGGCCACGGGGTGGGTCCGTGGACGGGTCCGAAACCTGACGACGCCAGGTACGACCCGGAGCTGCTGGGCGGTGGTGACACCCGCAACGTCGTCGACGAATACCGCTATTGGACCCGCGAAGCCATCGTTGCTGACATCGACAAGCGCAGGCACCAGCTACACGTGGCCATCGAGAACTTCGGGAATGATGCGAACATCGGCGCGGTGGTGCGTACCGCGAACGCCTTCGCCGTCGACACGGTGCACATTGTTGGGCGTCGTCGCTGGAATCGGCGTGGGGCGATGGTCACCGACCGGTATCAACGGCTGCGCCACCACGAGACCACCGCTGACCTGCTGGACTTCGCGGCACAGGCTGGGTTGGCTGTAGTCGCGGTCGACAACATCCCGGGGTCTGCGCGCATCGAAGACATCAGGCTGCCGCGCGACTGCCTGTTGGTCTTTGGACAGGAGGGACCAGGCATCACGGCCGCCGCGACAGCCGGGGCCTACTTAACGGTTTCCATCGCCCAGTTCGGCTCCACACGCAGCATCAACGCCGCGGTTGCGGCGGGGATTGCTATGCACACCTGGATTCGCCAGCATGCAGATATCGGCCGCGCGTGGTGACTGCGGTCGCCGAGCCGGGCCGCCGGCGACATCGGGCTGGGGAGCCGGGCCGCCGGTGACATCGGGCTGGGGTCGCAGCAACAGCCAGACTGCCACTGCTGCAGCGAGGAGCAGCGCCGCGCCGACTCCGGAGGCGAGGGCAAGGCCGTCGGTGAACGCCGCCTTGGCGGCAGTGAGCAATTCGGTCTGCTGGTTGGCTGGCAGCGCCCTTGCGGCGTGGATGGCTCCGGGGAGCGAGTCACGAGCCTCAGCTGCCACCGCGGGTGGGATGCTCGGCGCGATCACGACGGTGCGGTACACGGCGGTGAGGATTGAGCCCAATGCTGCGATTCCGAGCGCCATCCCGAGTTCGTAGGCGGTTTCGGAGACTGCGGCTGCCGAGCCTGCCCGCTCTTTGGGCACGCTGGCCAGGATCACGTCACTGGCGACGGTGAACGCGAGACCAAGACCTACACCGACGATGAACAGCGCGATGCCCAGCGGCAGGTATGGCGTGACCGGCGTGAAGAGCGTCAGCGACGTCGTCAGGGAGGCCATCGCAACGCCGACCAAGGTCAAGCCGGTGGTGAGCACCACGCGGTGCGAGACGTAGCGCACAGCCACGCCGGCGAACACGCCGAACAGGGTGGCCGCCACCGCGGCGGGCAGCTCCGCCAGGCCCGCTTTGAGCGGCGCGTAGCCATGCACGAGCTGGAAGTACTGCGACAGGAAGAACACCAGTCCAGAAAGGCCCAGCACCGACAACAGGTTGGCGGACACGACTCCAGAGAACACCGGGTTGCGGAACAGCCGGACGTCGATCAGTGGCACCGGCAGACGGAGCTGGCGCCGCACGAACAAGGTCAATGCCGTCGCACCGATGACGCCGGCTAATACGGCGTCGATGTGTAGACCGTGCACCAAGCCGATGAATCCCTCCTTAATTCCGTACACCACTGCGAGCATTCCGAGCACGGACAGCGCCACGCTGGGGAGATCCCACGGGCCGGGTGCGGGATTGCGGTGTTCGGGTAGCAGCACGAGGCCACCGACGAGGAGGACAAGCATCACCGGGGTGTTGATCAGGAAGACCGACCCCCACCAGAAGTGTTCGAGCAGTGCGCCGCCGACCACGGGGCCCAGTGCGGCGCCTGCTGAGAAGGCCGATGCCCACACGCCGACGGCGATGCTGCGCTCCCTCTGGTCGGGGAACAGTGTGCGGATCAGTGCCAGCGCGGCAGGAGCCAGAGTCGCGCCGGCCATGCCCAGCAGCGCGCGCGTCAGGATCAGCATCTCCGGTGTATGGGAGTACGCCGTGATGGCCGAGATGGCCGCGAAAGCTGTTGCACCGCAGAGAAGTAACTTCTTGTGACCGATGCGGTCCCCGAGGCTGCCCATGCTGATCAATAGGCCGGCCAGAACGAAAGAGTAGATGTCGCCGATCCACAGAATCTGGGTGCCGCTGGCACCCAAGTCTGCGCTGATGAACGGGGTTGCCAGCGCAAGAACCGTGCCGTCGACGCCGATCAATAGCACGGCCATGGTGAGGACGCCTAGAGCAAGCCAGCGGCGGGTCATGAGGTGTGCACTCCGTTGAGGAGTAGGTCGGTGATCAGTCGGTCGAAGTCGCGACCGGCGACGCGGCCTGCCCGGATCGCCCACGCGGTGCCGCCGACCAGGCTGTACAACACTTCGGTGAGCCATGCCGCGGTCAGGTCGGGCCGAAAGTCCCCATCGCGTTGTCCGCGCTGGAACAACGCCGTGATCTCGGTGTCGATTTCCTGCCATGCGTCCTGCGAATTGTCGAAGTCGAGTTCCTGGCTCTGGCTGTACAGCAGTGCGAGGTACGGCGACACCGGTTGGCAGGCCGAGATCAAGCGACGCAGGGCCTCGGTTGCAGAACCATCGTGCAGCCGAACGGTTTGCAGCACGCCCTGCATCTCGACTATGGCGAGGTCCTCCAGTGCCTGCATCAGGGCAAGTCGGCCGGAGAAATACCTGTGCAGTGTGGCCCGGCTGACGCCGGCGGCGGCGGCGATCTCGTCCTGCGTGGCGTTGGGACGTCGACCGAGGAAGTCGGCTGCTGCGCGCAGCACGTGGTCACGAGTGATCGACATGCAACGACCATAGCTTATTTGAGACGAAAGTGTCTCATCCGGATTTGTTCGACCCTCTCGGCCGGCCTCCGATTTAAGGCAGGATCAACGTCATGGATCAGATGTGGGCCAACCGTGCCGCCAGTGCGGAAGCTGCGATCGCTGAGCGGCACCTCAACCGGCTGTGGGGGATACCGGGCACTCAACTGGGCGTAGTCGCCTGGCCTGCCGCGAAGCAGCATTCGCGGTTCGGAATCTGGCATTACTGGTGGCAGGCCCATCTGCTGGACAACCTGGTCGACGCGCAGTTGCGCGACCCCCAGCCTGAACGCGTGAAGTCGATCGCCCGGCAGATCCGCGGACATCGTCTCCGCAACCTCGGCTCTTGGGTCAATGACTACTACGACGATATGGCCTGGCTAGCCCTAGCGCTGGAGCGCGCGGGCCGGTTGACCGGGGTAGGTCGCCCAAGGGCGCAGGAAAAGCTCGCCGCGCAGTTCCGAGACGCCTGGGTGCCCGAGGACGGCGGCGGAATACCCTGGCGCAAGCAGGATCAGTTCTTCAACGCACCGGCCAACGGACCAGCGGGTATCTTCCTCGCCCGCCACGAGGATCGGTTGCGGCGAGCGCAACAGATGGCCGACTGGATCAACGAGACATTGATCGACCCGGAAACTCACCTGGTGTTCGATGGCATCAAAGCTGGCTCGTTGGTTCGAGCTCAGTACACGTACTGCCAGGGCGTGGTGCTCGGGTTGGAAACCGAACTGGCCTCCCGCAGCGATGACGCCAAGCATGCCGGACGGGTGCACCGGCTGGTTGCTGCGGTTGCTGAACACATGGCGCCTGACGGTGTGATCAAGGGTACCGGTGGCGGTGACGGAGGCTTGTTCAACGGAATCCTGGCGCGCTATCTGGCACTGGTAGCCACCGCGCTTCCCCGGTGCGGGCCTGAGGACGAGAAAGCCCGTCACACCGCGCGTTCATTGGTGCTCCGGTCGGCGGTGGCCGCTTGGGAGCACCGCCAGACTGCCGAGGGCCTGCCGTTGTTCAGCGCGTTCTGGGATCGATTCGCCGAGCTTCCGACGTTGGGGACCAAAGAGGCGCAGATCATCGGGGGTGCGGTCAACTCTTCGCAGACTCCGGAGCGTGATCTGTCGGTGCAGTTGGCGGGTTGGATGTTGATGGAGGCCGCCCACACCGTCGCCGACGACGAATCGGTTCCGGTCGCGGCCGACGGCGCATCCGAGCGGTGACTGAACCGGCGGCCTAGCGGGGGTGGAACCGCGATATCAGGCTGTCGGTTCCGGTTCATGGGCCGAGCCGGACTGTTTGGCGGCCTTACGCCGCTTGAGCCATTCGAAGAGCATCGGCAGGACCGAGATCACGACGATCCCGATGACGATCGGCTCGAGCAGGTGCTGGATAATCTCGAAGCGGCCCAGCCAATATCCCAGCACCGTCAGGCCGATACCCCACACTGCCGCGCCGACAGCGTTGTACAGCGTGAATACAGCGTAGTGCATCCTGGCAGCGCCGGCGGTGATAGGCGCGAGCGTACGCACGATCGGCACAAAACGTGCGATCACGATGGCGAACGGACCCCGCTTCTCGAAGAACAGGTGGGCCTCGTCCAGATAGCGTTGCTTGAGGAATCGGGCGTTGGGTTTGAACATGGCGGTGCCGACGTTGCGCCCAATCCAGTAGCCCACCTGGCCACCGAGCACCGCGGCGATCGGGACAAACACCACCAGCTGCCAGAGGGCGAAGTTGGCCTGAACTGCTCCGTCCTGGGCCGCGGTCGCGGTGCCGGCCGCAAGCATCCCCGCCACGAACAGCAACGAATCGCCGGGCAGGACCGGGAACAGCACACCGGATTCGACGAACACCACGACCAGCAGCCCGACAAGTGCCCAGGTCCCGAAGTAGCCAAGCAGGATGATCGGGTCCAGGAAATCGGGCATCAACGCTAGGTTGTCCACGGTCACGGGTCCTAAGGATACCGGCTGGGTGTGCGTTCGAATCTGAGTAATCGGTGGTTCTTCGGCACGCTTGCACCGGTTCTGGGACTCTCGGTCCCCTGGATGAGCTGGATGGCTAGGTAGTGGGTCGTTCTATACCGCCGTTCTAAGGTGGGGGGCTATGAGCCTGAGGGGTGATCGCGGCCCGCAGTCCACACCGTGGTCGCCGCGGGAGGCGGAGTTGCTTGCGGTGACCTCAGCTGTCGATCGCCTTCTGCGGCGCTGGGACGCCACCCCGGACCGAACTGGCATTGCCAGTTCCCGAAAGGCCAGCGGGTGAAGATGATTTCGATTGGAAGCCTGATCAACCGTGACCTGACATTGTCGAGCCACGCAATCCAAGCAGGGATCCTGGACCAGACGGCCGCGGCGATCGACAATGCGACCGCTATGGGTGAGGCCTTCGACGCCGCCAAAAACGACGATTGCTTCTATCTGCCGCCGGAGGCCTTCGACAACCCCGACTTCAAGCGTGGCCTGAAGCTGTTTCTTTCGCCTGACGGCAAGGCCGCTCGCATGATCATTACCCACGAAGGCGAACCTGCGGGCCCCGAGGCCATCGCAAACGTCGACGCGATCAAACAGGCCGCGAAGGAAGCTTTGAAGGCAGGCCGCGAAGGAAGCTTTGAAGGCTACCCCGCTGGCCGGCGCAAAGATCTATCTCGCCGGTACCGCCGCGACCTACAAGGACATCCAGGACGGCGCCAAATATGACCTACTGATCGCCGCGATCGCCGCGCTCAGCCTCATCTTGCTCGTCATTATGATGATTACCCGAAGTTTGGTCGCAGCCCTCGTCATCGTTGGCACCGTGGCCGTGTCGTTGGGAACCGCATTTGGCATGTCTGTCCTGCTTTGGCAATACATGCTTGGTATTCAGCTGTATTGGGTTGTGCTGGCCCTGGCGATCATCGTGCTCTTGGGGGTGGGGTCGGACTACAACCTGCTGCTGATCTCCCGGTTCAAAGAGGAACGCGACGCAGGTTTGCAGACCGGCATCATCCGCGCCATGGGCAGCACCGGTGGAGTCGTGACCGCCGTCGGCCTGGTGTTCGCCGCCACCATGGCCACGTTCATGTTTAGCGATTTGATGGTGCTAGCCCAGGTAGGAACCACCATCGCGCTCGGGTTGCTGTTTGACACTCTGCTCGTACGTGCATTCTTGACTCCGTCGATTGCCGCGCTGCTCGGGCGCTGGTTCTGGTGGCCGCAACGGGTGCGCCCCCGCCCGGCCAGCCAGATGCTGCGGCCCTACGGCTCACGGC
>DAOUYK010000105.1 GCA_030666145.1 Mycolicibacterium sp.
GCCAGACGTCGCAGCCTTGGCTCCAAGTCACGCTTGAACAGTTCCAGGAAGCGCCTCTGGTCGTGTCCCGGAGCGTGGAAAATCAGGTGGTTGAGGCCCCAATCGACGTAGTCCTTGACCTTCGCGACGGCTTCGTCGGGATCCGAGGCCACGATCCAGCGCTTGGCGACCTGCTCGATGGGTAGTGCGTCCGCGGCTTTCTCCATCTCGATGGGGTCCTCGATGCTGTGCTTCTGCTCGGCGGTCAGCGACAGCGGTGCCCAGAATCGGGTGTTCGCCAGCGCAAGCTCAGGGTCGGTGTCGTAGGAGATCTTTATCTCGATCATCCGGTCGATGTCGTCGGGATTTCTGCCGGCCTTCTCCGCACCTTCTGTCACAGCGGGGATGAGCTTGTCGGCGTACAGTTCCGCACCCTTGCCCGAGGTGCAGATGAAGCCGTCACCGGCGCGGCCTGCGTATTTAGCGACGACGGGACCGCCCGCCGCGATGTACACGGGCACGCCCCCGGCGGGTACGTCGTAGATGGAGGCCCCCTTGAGCTGGTAGTACTGACCGTCGAAATCGACGCGGTCACCCAGCCACAGTTCGCGCATCAACTTGACTGACTCGCGCAATCGGGCGAACCGCTCCTTGAACTCGGGCCACTCGCCTGAGTAGCCGGTGGCGATCTCGTTGAGCGCTTCGCCGGTTCCCACCCCCAGAAAAATCCGGTCCGGGTATAGGCATGCCATGGTGGCGAAGGCCTGGGCGATGACCGCGGGGTTATAGCGGAACGTCGGCGTGAGCACCGAGGTGCCCAGGATCAGGCGGTCGGTACGCTCACCGACCGCGGTCATCCAGGCCAGTGAGAACGGTGCGTGGCCTCCGTCGTGACGCCACGGCTGGAAATGATCACTGACTGTTGCGCTGTCCATGCCGTGGTTTTCGGCAGCGACGGCCAACTCAACGAGTTCACGCGGCGCGAACTGCTCCGCCGACGCCTTGTAGCCCAGTTTCAGTTCAGCCATGAGTTCTTTCTACACTCGCCTGATGGCACCGGTCCTCACGGCCATCACCGACCGCGTTCACTTCGTCCACACCGACCTGGTCAACTGGACCGTGGTCGCCGGCAGCGACGAGACCGGAGACGGCGTCATGCTCATCGACGCCGGTTTCCCCGGCAGCCGCGCAGACGTGGTCGACTCACTGGGCCAACTCGGGTTCGGCGTGGCCGACGTGCGCGCAATCTTGTTGACCCATGCACACATCGACCACTTCGGCTCGGCCATCTGGTTCGCAGAAACGCACGGCACCCCCGTTTACTGCCACTCCAACGAGGTCGGGCACTCTAAACGCGAATACCTCGAACAGGCATCGCCGATGGACCTCGCCGCGCACGTTTGGAAACCGAAATGGCTCAAGTGGTCGGTGTCGATCATCGGCAAGGGCGCCCTGACGAGCGACGGAATCCCGACCACCGCGCCGCTGACCGAGGAAATCGCATCCAGCCTGCCGGGGGCGCCGAGGTCGATCCCGACGCCTGGCCACACCGGAGGGCACTGTTCCTATGTTGTGGACGGAGTGTTGATCAGCGGCGACGCGCTGGTCACCGACCACCCGCTGGCGCCGCGCCCGGGTCCGCAACTACTGCCCTCGCTGTTCAACCACGACACCGATGGCTGCCGGCGCAGCCTAGCCGCGTTGGCCATGCTCGACACCGAGGTACTGATACCGGGGCACGGCCCAGTGTGGCGGGGCCCAATCGGGGCAGCGGTGGAGCAGGCTCAGACAAGCCTGCATTAGCTGCATTGAAACAACGCTACCCGACGCCGAGGAATTGCTCGACATCCTCGTCGGTGGTGGTGGGTTCGTTCGGGTCTGCCGGCATTATCGGCTCTCTGTCGGTGACGGCTGTCGGCCGCCCGTAGGGGTCTTCCAGCGTGGACTGGCTGGGACCCCCGCTGATGGTGACGCCCAAACCCGCCGGAACCGGGCGAATGTTGCCCGGCGTGACAAGGCCCTGCAGCCTTCGTGACGCTGCGCCCAGCTCAGTGTTGCCGAGCTTGCTGCCGGGCAGGCCTTGCAGAGGTTGACTCCCCGTCGCATTGCTGGTTGTAAATACACCGCGGGCATCCGTTGTCGCCGGGGGTGGAGACTCGATGAGGTTCAGCTCGAAGTTGAAGCTGCCCCCGGTTGAAACTCCGTCGGCGAAAACATCGGTACCGGGTAGGAACGGCACTGGATCGGGCAGAGCGGCAGCGGGGAACGGCATGGCCAAGGCGAGCGCTGCGACGAGCGGCGCAGCAGCAGCCCCGCGATACATCACCGACATGGTCGCCTCAAATCGTGATCGGGTCGCCGTAGATGGCGAACTGGGTGTGTGCTGCCTCGGTCGAAATCCGCAGATAACCGTAGGAGCGCACGGTGACTTCCCCTCCGCAGGCATCGGCTTTGACGTGGATGTTGTCCATGTCGATCATAGCCAGCCCGTTTTTGTTGAGGGCCATATTCGACAGCGGAAGGTCGATGATCACGCCGGGCTGCAAGACGGTTTGGACGAACCCTGACAGGCCGCCGGCGGCTCCGATGTCGAGGAGGGCGAGGTCCACTATGGGTGAGACTCCTCCGGCACCGCCGTACTGCACACCCGTCGATACATCGGTTTGACAACCCAACTGATACCCGACGATGAACAGGCTGTCAGTGATCGGACTTGTACCGCCGGTCGCAGTGGCGGTAGCCGACAAGGTGACGAAACCCTCGCGCGACTCCTTGGCTTTGGCCAGGTTGGGCACTGAATTGACGAACTCGCGCTCTAGCTTGATGTTCAGTTGCCAGCCGTCACGAGTGGACTTGTCGTACGACTTGGCCGCCATACTGACAGGCTCGGCCACTGCCGTTGCCGCCCCGCTGACGACGCCAAGAACGAGCGCTAGACAGGTCACGGCGCAGGATACGGCGATTCGCTTCACATGTCCCCCCTACCAGTCAACGAATAGCCGGACGCCCAAGATCTCGCGAAGAATTCTCTCGACACCTTCAGGAGCGTGTGCACCGCGATCCCCCTATCCCGTTTCCGAACCAATGCGTGCGATCTATCGGATAACCCGGGGGCGGCGTTACAGCGGTGCGGACTCATCGAGTGCCGCCGGACCTCGATTCAGTCCGGCCAGACCTCGATTCAGTCCGAATAACCACGGGAGCATAAAACAATCGGGGCGGGATGCGCATACCGCCCCTGCGCCCTGAAACTGGTGTGACAGCTGTGACTCATACGTCGTTGATCCGTCCCAGACGGCGGCCGGCGACCCGATGTCAACGCGCAGCACGCGGACTCAATCCAGAACGTTCACCCCAAACTTGACATGTGTAAAGTACGACCCCATGGACAACATTCGCGGTAAGACCGTCGCTATCACCGGTGCGGCACGAGGCATTGGCTACGCCACCGCCAAAGCACTACTGACGCGCGGAGCGCGCGTCGTCATCGGCGACCGCGAAGTGGCCTTGCAGGAGTCAGCGGTCGCGAGCCTCAGCGCACTCGGACAGGTATCGGGCTACCCGCTGGACGTCACCGATCGCGAATCCTTCGCCACCTTCCTCGACAAGGCGCGCCCCGAAGGGCATGGCCACATCGACGTGCTGATCAACAACGCCGGCGTGATGCCCGTCGGCCCGTTTCTCGAACAGTCCGAGCAGTCGATTCGATCCGCGATCGAAGTGAACTTCTACGGCATGCTCGCCGGATGTCAGCTCGTCCTGCCGGAGATGGCGGCGCGACGAAGCGGTCATATCGTCAACATCGCATCGCTGGCAGGAATGATCGCCCTGCCCGGCCAGATCGTGTACGCCGGGACGAAGTTCGCCGTGGTCGGTTTGACGACCGCGATGGCCGACGAATTCGCCCCCCAGGGCGTCGATGTCAGTTGCGTGATGCCGACGTTCACCAACACCGACCTCATCGCGGGCACCCACACAACCGCCGCCCAGAAACCGGTGGAACCTGCGGACATTGCTGCGGCAGTCGTCAAGGTGCTCGACAAGCCGACCACGCTGGTATCGGTCCCACCCGCGCTGCGATTCGTCAGTGCCATCACACCCACCCTCACGCCCAAAGCGAGGCGCTGGCTCGCCCACAAGATGGGCAACGACACAGTATTCCTCGACTTCGACCGCTCCGCGCGCGACAGCTACGAGCAACGCGCGCAGTCCGCACTGGGAGTTGTCGAACCACCGGACACTCACAACTAAGGGAATTGCGGCAGCGGTTCGCCCATCCGGTAGGACTCGACAATGTCGATGTTGTCGAACAGCTCCTCAAAGCCGAACTGGTAATCGAGCGAGGTGCCCACGAATACCACGTGCACGATCTCTCCCCCGTCATCCGGGGTGAGCAAGACTACCGTCGCCGTCACCTGTTCCGTGTCATCCTCAACTTCGGCGACTGCGGGCGGCCAATACCAGGCAACTCCCTCTTCATCGTCGGCATCCTCGGAAAAGGCCCAGCCACGTCCTGTCAGACGCCCGTCGAGTTCCTCTAGTTCACCAGCGATTTCGAACTGACCTTCAAGGTGCTCGCTCACCGATGCTGGAATCCAAGTCTGATCGCGGACGGCCTGCCGTTTCCTACGACGCGCCCTCTTGGCCGCTGAGCGCTTCGACACCTACAGCACCTAGGCCAGTGCCCGGTCTAGGTCGGCGATCAGATCCTCGGTTCCTTCCAGCCCCACCGAGACCCGAACTACGCCATCGCCCAAACCGATCGCGGCCCGACCCTCCGGGCCCATCGCCCGATGCGTCGTCGTGGCTGGATGGGTGATCAGCGATTTAGAATCCCCTAGGTTGTTCGAGATATCGATGATCTGCACCTTGTCCAACACCTCGAACGCACGCTCTTTGGCGCGATCTTGCGGGGCGTCTAGCTCGAAGGTGACCACGGTGCCGCCGCCGGCCATCTGACGCTTGGCCAGGTCGTATTGCGGGTGCGAGCCTAGGAACGGGTAACGCACCTGCCGCACCGAAGGGCTGGACTCGAGGAACTTTGCGATCTGAAGTGCTGACGAATTCTGGTGCTGCACCCGCAATTCCAGAGTCTCGAGACCCTTCAGCAGAGTCCAGGCGTTAAAAGGACTGAGCGCTGGGCCGGTGTGCCGCATCAGCTTCTGCACGGGCTCGTCGATGTACTGCTGGCTGCCGAGAATCGCCCCGCCGAGGACCCGGCCCTGGCCGTCGATGTGCTTGGTGCCCGAATAGACAACGACGTCGGCGCCCAGCGGGAAACCCCGTTGCAGAATTGGTGTCGCGAAGACGTTGTCCAGCAACACCTTCGCCCCGGCGGCATGCGCCAGGTCGCATACCGCGACGATGTCCACCAGCTCTTGCATCGGGTTCGACGGGGTCTCGAAGAACACCGCCTGGGTGGGCACCGACAGCGCCTCCTCCCACTGGGAAAGGTCGTCGCCGTCGACGAACACCGTCTCCACGCCCCAACGCGGGAGAATCTCGTTGCATACCACGAAGCACGACCCGAACAGGCTACGCGCTGCGACCAATCGGTCGCCGGTAGCCAGCAACGCACCCAACGACGTGAACACCGCCGCCATCCCGGTGGACGTCGCGAAGCAGGCAGGCGCACCCTCGATCAGCCGTAGCCGCTCTTCGAACATCGAGATGGTGGGGTTGCCGTAGCGCGAGTAAACATAGCGGTCGAGCTCGCCGGTGAACGCTTTCTCTGCGTCGGCCGCGGTCTTGTAGACGTAGCCCGACGTCAGATACATCGCCTCGGCGGTTTCCTCGAAACTCGACCGCAGCAACCCGCCGCGCACGCCAATGGTCGCCTGGCTGACGGTGTCGGGCAGTTCAGCCGGTTTCCGCACCGACGGCACGGTCTTGTCGTGACTGCTCACGATTGCCTCCATGGGAGTCCGATGGCTCGCCAGCCCGTTACCCCGCGATGCCCCTGCTCGTCGAGGCTGCCTTCAAAGCCGTCCAGCACGTTGTAGCACGGCGCGATACCCGCCACGGTGGCCGCTTCGGCGGCCGGAATGGAGCGGTTGCCCGAGCGACACAGGAACACCACTGCGTCGCCGCCCGGTGTGATCCCCGAACTCAGAAGATCATCGACGAAGGCGTCGTTGCGTGCTCCGTCGGTACGATTCCACTCGACGTAGACGACCTCACGGTTCAAACTGGAGATGTCGGCCACCCCGACGAATCGCCATTCGGCCTCTGTACGACAGTCGACCAGAACAGCTTCGGGGTTCTCGCTCAGCAACTTCCACGCTTGCTCAGGCGTGACATCTCCGGCATAACTCACGTTCGTGAGTGTCCCACAGCTAATTGGGGCCGGTCGAGCAGACCTTCCAGGCACCGTCCTGGCGCGCGAACGGGATCTCGACCTTCTCCTTGGCCTCGGGATTTTGGCCGAAGTGATAGGTGACTTCGGCGGTGGCCCGATCTCCGTCGACGGCTATTCCGGTCACCCCGTCGACGAAGCGTTCACCCCGTCGTGCTACCGAATCACTTTGTTCGGCAACAACTTCTGATTCATACTCCTGCTGATCTTGGCAGGTATGCGCCTGGAACTGAGGGTAATCCTGCCGTTGCAGCGCGTCATTCTGCGCCACCACGGCAAGCCAAATCTGCTGTTCGACGGTGGGTTCGTCGCTGGAGAACGCATTGAACAACCATGTGGCAAGCACGACGGTCACGGCTATTGCGAGCGCGCCCAGGAACGGGGCGGCTGTCGGGCCGCCCGATGACGAGAAATCAGACCCTTTGGTCACTGGAACCTGCGCAGAGCCGTGGCTACCCGGCGAGCCCGGTCGCGCGCCACAATCGGATCGGGTGCGGTGGCCATCGAAAGGGCGAACCAGCGCCGAGCACCGGCCGATCCGGATGGTGTGCAGAGTCGCACGTCGCTCTCGGCGACGGCGAGCGCGTCCTCCAGCACGAGGCGCACCTCGGCCTGGCTGGCCTCGACGCATCTCGACGCCGAGGCGTAACTGACTTCGACTGCGCCCGGCGAGATCATGATGGTGTCCACGGGAAGCCCCAGGATAGCGCGGGCATGCAACTCGAACTCCGAGAGCCGCTGCGAGTGCATGGTCACCAGCCCACTGTCATGAGGCCGGGGCCGAACGTCGGCAAAGTACACCTCGTCTCCGCGCACCAACAGCTCCACACTGAACACACCGCGGCCACCCAGCGAGTTGACGATGCGGGCGGCAATCGACTTCGCCGCATCCAGCGCCGCCGGCGAGAGCTGCTGAGGCTGCCAGGATTCCAGGATGTCGCCGTCCGGCTGGTGATGACCGATCGGCTCGCAGAAATGCACGACCGGGCCTGCGGGGCCAGTGGTGCGCACCGTCAGCAGCGTCACCTCGACATCGACCTCGACCGCCGTCTCCGCGATGACACGTTGCAGACTGAGCCGGCCACCGGCGACGGCGCGGCGCCAGGCAGGCTCGATGTCCTCGGACCGCAGCAGTACCGATTCGCCTTCCCCGGGTGCCGCGGCGACCGGCTTGACCACGAGAGGAAAACCCGCGTGCTGCGCGATCGCGGAGAGCTCCGCTGCTGAACCGGCGAACCAGAACGGGGAGGTAGGCAATCCCAGTTCGTCGGCCGCTAGCCGACGCAACCCCTCACCGTCCAGTGACAGGCGGATGCTACGGGGCGTCGGAAACACCTCCACGTCGCCGCGCTCGGCGATCGTGATCAGCGCATCTGTAGCGACTGCGCCTGCGTCGGCCACCACATAGTCAGGCTTCTCCGTGTCGATCAGTTCAGTGAGCGCATCTGCATCGGTCATCGTGACCACGGCCACCCGGTCGGCGACGGCATGCGCGGGGGCATTGGCATACCGGTCGGCAGCGATCACCGTGGCGCCGAGACGCTGAAAGGCCAGGGCCAGCTCGCGACTGCGTTCCCCGGCACCAAGCAGCATCACTACTGCTGAACCAGTTGCAGGCGAAGCCGTCTGCTCAGTCATCGGCTCGTCATCTGTCGTGTCACTCATCGATCGTCCACCCTGCCAGAAGCGTCGGCGCAAAGAGTCGCGCCATGCGCGGCCGTGCTGTCGAGTCGCAATCTGGAGGCACCAATTGCCTCGATGAGTGCACCCAAAACCCGGTGAACGGCAGCGAGGCCACCATCAGCCAGGTGATCGCCGCACCGGACATGCCCATTGACGGTCAATTATCTGAAATATTAAGGACATGGTGCGCCGCTTCTCGTGGATACTCGCGCTCGTGATCGTCGCCGCGTCGGGGACGTTGATCGGACTCCTCGGCGGCGGTGACTCGGCTGAACAGTCGCCGGTGCCGGTACCGCCGAGCGCAGAATCGGCCCGCGCCGACGCCGTTCGCGCCCAGTTTCCCGGCGGTGACCTCGTCCCGGTGATCCTGGTGGTCAGCCGCGACGACGCCGCTGCGTTGACCTCGGCCGACCTCGCCGCAGCCGATCAGGCCCGCCAACGCATGCTGAACGTCGCCGGCCAAACAGGCCCGCCCACCCAGGTTTCCGAGGACCGACAGGCCGCGATCGCGGTGGTGCCGCTGCAAGCAGACCTGTCCGGGTTCGCACTCAACGACAAGGTCAAGGCGCTCCGTGCAGCCGCATCCGAGGGGCTGCCCGATGACTTGCTGGCCGAGGTCACCGGTGGACCGGCCTTCGGCGCGGACATCGCCGACTCGTTCTCCGGTGCGAATGTGACACTGCTGATCGTCACCGCAACAGTGGTTGCGCTGCTGCTCATCGTCACCTACCGCTCCCCCGTGCTGTGGCTGGCGCCGCTGCTGGTAATTGGCTTCGCAGACCGGGTCGCCGCCGTCGTTGGCTCGGCAGCAGCCCAGGCCGTAGGCATGACGCCGGACGGATCGACGTCGGGAATCACCAGTGTTCTGGTCTTCGGCGCCGGCACCAACTACGCGTTGCTCCTGATCTCTCGGTACCGAGAGGAGCTGGGGCGTGTCCAATCGCATCAGGATGCGTTGAACACCGCCGTGCGCCGCGCCGGTCCGGCCATCATCGCGAGCAACGCAACCGTTGTGTTGGCTCTCCTGACGTTGCTCCTGGCGTCCTCGCCGAGTACCCGCAGCCTCGGCGTCCAGGCGGCCTCAGGCCTGGTGGTCGCCGCAGTGTTCGTGCTGCTGGTGCTGCCCCCGCTGCTCGGCCTCTTCGGCCGGAAGCTGTTCTGGCCGTTCATCCCACAGGTGGGGGACAAGGCCCTCACCGACAGCGGGCTCTGGCATCGGGTCGCCACCGGCGTGGCGCGACGTCCCGCCCGGGTGTCGGTCGTCTCGATCGGCGCGCTGACACTGCTGTGCGCCGGGCTGCTCAGCACACCGCTCGGCCTGTCACAGACTGAGCAGTTTCGCATTCAGGCTGAATCGGTCAACGGCTACAGCACGTTGGCGGCACACTTCCCCAGTGGACTGACCGATCCCACCCGAGTGATCGCCTCAACCGACCGCGCCGACGAAGTGCTGCGAGCGATCGAAGGCACACCGGGTGTCGTGTCGGTGACGCCGGCAGGAATCGCGGCGAACGGACTGAGCCAGTGGTCGGTCGTCATCGCCGCCGCCCCGGCATCCGATGACGCTTTCGAAACAGTTGATGCACTTCGTCATTCGGTCCATCGGGTCGATGCCGAGAGCCTCGTCGGAGGTTCGGACGCAAAGGCGAGGGACGCGGCTTTAGCCGCTGGACACGACCGCGCGGTGGTGGTTCCTGCCATCCTCGCCGTGGTTCTGCTGGTGCTGTACGTGTTGCTGCGCTCGGCACTGGCTCCGCTGGTCCTGGTTGCCGTCACGGTGTTGAGCGCGCTGGCCGCCCTCGGAGTGGGCGGTTGGGCGAGCGTGCATGTGTTCGGTTTCCCAGCATTGGACAACACGGCCCCGCTGTTCGCGTTCCTTTTCCTGGTGGCGCTCGGCGTGGACTACACGATCTTCCTGGTGACCCGAGCCCGCGAGGAGACGCCGGAGCACGGCACCCGCGACGGCATCATCAGAGCGGTCTCAGCGACCGGCGCGGTAATCAGCAGCGCAGGTATCGTATTAGCTTCGGTGTTCTGCGTGCTGGGCGTACTTCCTCTTATCGTGCTCACCCAGTTGGGCATCATCGTCGGGCTGGGCATCCTGTTGGACACCTTCGTCGTACGCACGGTGATCATCCCGGCATTGTTCAC
>DAOUYK010000207.1 GCA_030666145.1 Mycolicibacterium sp.
CACCGGATCGCGCCGCCCACGCAGCGCGACCCGCAGACCACGACGGAACCGGGCCCCGCCACTCGATCGATCATGCGCCATCGTCACGCAGAATACTGCGGACCACGAGCCGGCGCACTAGCACTAGCCGGCGATTGGCCCTGTATTGGGTCTCGATTGGGCGTCGGTGTGAGGTGAGCCCGTCGGACTAGTCGGGTCGTTGTAGGGCGCTGTTGACTGGTGGGATCGCCAGTGCCCAAATACATTCCATCGCCCAGACGCACGAACCGATTGTTGCCGGTCAACCCGATACCGAAGTTATTGGCGCCGATATTGCCCAGCCGCGAAGACGCGAAGCCGCTATTGCCATTGCCCAAGTTCGCGGTGTGCAACTCCCGCTGCCCCGGCTGCCTGCCGCGCCCGAGCAACACAGCCATACGCTGTCGGGGTGCCACCGCCCCGGCCTCCTACGAGGACTGCATGTCCGAAGCGCTCGGTTGCTCGGTACCCCGGTCGATTCACCAGCTTGAGTTCTGCGAATCCGACGCAGCTCGCCAGCCTTCCCATGAGGCAGACGTGACCACGGTAATCTCGGCCAAATATGTTTAGCTCTCATAATCCATCGACGGTTGGCCGGCAGGCCCCAGCGGCACAGCCAAGCGCGCTCGACCGCTGGGAGTATCGCACCGAATGGCCGCTGGCTGCCGTTGCGCTGATTTTTCTCGGCATCTATTCAGCACAGGTACTCCTTGATCCACCCGCGGAGGTGCACCGGCTGCTCAGTGTGATCAACACCGTCCTCTACATGACGTTCGTTGGCGACTACATCATGCGGCTGGCGCTGGCCGACGAGCGGTGGCGCTGGTTCTTCGGGCATCTGTTCGACCTTGCGATCGTCGCACTCCCATTCCTGCGGCCGTTGCGGCTCCTGCGGCTCGTTATGGTGTTCAAGGTGGCCCAGGGCGCCGCGGGCAACATGATCCGGGGTCACGTTATCGCCTACGCGGCGTGTAGCTCAGTCCTGCTGATCTATATCTCGTCGCTGGCGGTGCTCAGCGCCGAACGCCACCAACCCGGGGCGAACATCACGTCCTTCGGCAAGGCGGTGTGGTGGGCAGTCACCACCGTCACGACCGTGGGCTACGGCGACGAAGTGCCGGTCACCGTCACCGGCCGCGTGGCCGCCGCCTTCCTGATGGTTGGGGGAATCAGCCTTCTTGGCGTGATCACCGCAACCCTGGCGTCATGGATTATCCAGCGCGTCGCCGAGGCGAACACCGAGAACCAAGCCGCCACAAAGGCGCAGATCGATGTGCTCCGCGCAGATCTTCGTCGGTTGACCGAAGCACTCGAAACGGACCGCGGTGGCCCCCTCATCGAGAGCACCCCGGCACCGCCCAGCGCAGATCGAGTGCGCCTGGACTAGCCGGTCGGCAACCTCACCGGGAGTGAACGGCGAATGGTAGTCGGTCACAAACAGTTGTCGCGCAAGGGATTCAAAGTCTCGGATTCCGCCCTTCCTGAGGCCGACTCCCAGCGACGCGCTTGCGTATCCCGGGGTGGTCAGTCGGACCCGTGCAGGACACGCTGGTTTGCCGCGGAGAACTCCTCGTCACTCAGGGCACCGCTCTCGTGCAGGGCGGCCAGGCGTTCGAGCTTGGCCACCTGGCTGTCCTAACTCGACACACCCTCCGGAGCCGGCGGCGCGGACCAGGACCCTCCTACGACACCGTCACCGTCGAGGTCCCGCCCCAACGCCTGCTCCACTGACTTGATGGTGCCGGGGCCGACAACCCCGCTGCCCGAAACCTGGACCGTGGCCTCTGGGAACATGCCCTGCAGTTGACCCACGATCGCCTCTGCCTCAGGTGGCACACCGGCAATCGGGCGGCCCCCACCAGTCGCCGGCGGAGCACCACGCATCTGGGCGGCAATGGCCTCGGCCTGGGTACGGGCAACATCGCCGTGATCAGGCACCTCGCCCCACCATATGTTGATGCGGTCGGTCCTCTTCGGGTCCACCTCAACAGGCAGCTGCATGCCCGGGTACGGAAAGTGCTTGGCCTTGGCGAAGCATGAGTGCTCGAGCGAGCCTCGTCGTCATGAATGTCCTTTGGCCGCATCAGTTTGAGGTGTAGTTTGGCGGAACCCCTCTCGGCCAGCTGCTACCGTGGCGCCGCCGATAGACTACCAATTTCAGGAAGGAGTACCTATGGCCGCGAAGATCGCCTCTGTTGATGCCATGGAGATCCTCGACTCGCGAGGCAACCCGACCGTCCGCGCCTATGTCGCGCTCGACAACGGGATCAGCACGCAGGCGTCCGTGCCATCGGGTGCGTCAACTGGTGAGCACGAGGCCGTCGAGCTGCGTGACGGCGACAAGCGGCGCTACGACGGCAAGGGTGTGCTCGACGCCGTCAAGAACATCCGCACGAAGATCGGCCCGAAGGTGATCGGCATGGCAGCCAACGAGCAAGCCAAACTCGATCTCGCCATGATCGACATCGACGGCACCAAGAACAAGGCGAAGCTCGGCGCGAACGCGATCCTAGGTGTCTCGATGGCGGTGGCACGTGCGGCCTCGATCGACGCCGGCGTACCCCTGTACGAATACCTGGGCGGCCCGGGCGCGCGTCGCCTCCCAGTGCCCTGCATGAACGTCATCAACGGCGGGGCGCACGCCGACAACAGCGTCGACTTCCAGGAGTACATGATCTGCGCGATCGGTGCCGACACCTACCGGGAGGGGTTGCGCTCGAACGCGGAGACGTTCCACACGTTGGGCAAGATCCTCAAGGGCCGCAACCTCGCAACCTCCGTCGGTGACGAGGGTGGCTACGCCCCGGACCTCGGCAGCGACGAGGAGGCACTTCAGCTCCTCGTTCAAGCGATCACCGAGGCAGGCTACGAACCGGGCAAGGCCATCGGCATCGCGATCGACTCCGCGTCGTCGGGGTTCTCCACCGAAGAAGAAGGCATCTACGACCTCAAGTGGTCCGGCCAGGGCCGCAAGACGCGGGCTCAAGTCATCGACATGATGGAAGGTCTTGTCAACGAGTATCCGATCGTGCTCTGGGAGGACCCCCTCGACGAGAACGATTGGGAAGGTTTTGTCGAGTTCACGGCACGCCTCGGCGACAAGGTCGAGATCGTCGGCGACGACATCTTCGTGACCAACGTCGAGTTCATCGAACGCGGCATCAAGGAGAAGGCCGCCAACGCCTCCCTCATCAAGCTCAACCAGATTGGCACCGTCACAGAGACGATCGACGCCGTGCATATGTGTCAGGCCGCGGGCTGGCGCTACTTCCTCTCACACCGTTCGGGCGAGACGTCGGACGCCTTCCTCGCCGACTTCGCCGTCGCCATGCACGGTGGGCAGCTCAAAACGGGTTCCTGCTCCCGCAGCGAGCGCCTCGTCAAGTACAACCGCCTCCTTGAGATCGAGCGAGAGCTCGGCGACGCTGCTGTCTACCACTGGTGAAGCTCGGGGTCGCCAATTCCGTTCTCCGCACGAGACGTCTCGGAGATTTCGACTCAGACACTAACCTCGACTAGTTATCAGCATATTTCGCAACAGTCCTGCTCGCTGTCGCGGCGTGTATCCGAGCCCAGTAACCGCGCCCGTCGAGGACAGCGGGAGAGGAGGATGGCATCCATGGCAAGCATCGACGCAGTCAAGGCGGTCTCAGTGATCACGACCGCGGAGGCTGAAGGTCACCACGAACACATCTAAGGCACGCGGAAGCCCGCCCTGTGGTGGATCTTCTTCGCTCACCGCTGGGTACGCTTGCCTATCAACGTCTATGTCATCGAGCACCAGGACGGCCTAGTGCTGTTCGACACGGGACAAAACCCGGCCGTCGTGACTGACGCCAACTACTGGCCTGACCCGGTCACCGCGTTCTTCGAGCGGCATATCTTTCGCTGGCATATCGGGCCCGAGGACAGCCTTTCGGCCCAGCTTGAAAGGGCCGGCTATTCCGCCGCAGACGTGTCCACGGCAGTTATCTCCCATCTGCATTGCGATCATGTAGGTGGCATCGCCGACATCCCGCAGGCAGAGCTCTACACCGCTGCAGAGGGTTTCGCGTATATGCGGGGTCCCGACCACCCCGAGCGCCGCACCGTCTTGCGTGAGCGTATCGAGATTCCCGGCGCGAAGCGGCAGATGATTCCGTTCGAATCCACGAACGACCCCGCGATTGCCCCGTTCACCGAGAAGTTTGACGTGATGGGCAACGGCTCGTTGGTCGTATTGCCCACGCCGGGCCATCTTCCGGGTTCGGTATCGATGCTGGTGCGACGAGGCGCAGCGGCTCCGCTGCTGCTGGTGGGCGACCTAACCTATGACGAGGAGTTGATACAACGCGACCAGTTCCTCGCCACCGGCGATAAGGACTTGCTGGCCGCTTCGTTCGCGAAAGTTCGAGCGCTCAAGGAGCGCATGTCCGACCTCGTGATCCTTCCCGCCCACGATCAACGCTCCTCACAGAAACTCCGCGCCGTATAGTCCCGTTGCCGATGCTGGCCCGGACGTGAAATCGTTAGCCGCCGAAGCTAACCGGGACCGGGCCCGAGGAATCGCTGGTCCGTCCGGCCCAGAAGCGGTTAAACACCGAATGATTCGCGACAAGAGATATGGGGGCGAATTCAGCCGATCAGCGCAACACCACAAGTTATGAAGGGGAAGACCATTTTTCGCTTGTCTAATCTGATGATTGTCCGGGGGTGCCTGGAGCCACCCAGCATAGGTTAGATACAAACCGACCAACGCGAAAACGATGGCTAGCGATACCCACAGTGCGTGCGCACCGATCATGTTGTTGACCATTGAGATAAAGGCCGACGGGAAGGCCAGGAGAAGCACACCCGGCCACGCACATGTAACCGACGGCGCTCTGATCGGTCCTGGTTTCGTTCAGCGTATTTCCCGGCGCCTCGGCGATGTCACTCGTGGGACCTCAGGTGTCTTCGGCGATGAGAGTCCGGGCGATGGTCCAATCAAGCGGTAGCCCAACTTGCCGGGCGGGCAGGGCTGGGTTCGACTGCTCGATGCTCTCGATCGCCGCTTCCAACAGCTCGCCGGGAGTAACCTCGCCGGCGGCCACCAACGCCGCCTGTTCTGTGGCGTCCATCCACCTCGTCTCGCCGGCAACACCACCCAGAGTCTTTTCGCTCCTATGGCCTTCTTTCGCTACGCAACTTAGACCGCGGCGGCCAACACGGCAGACCTCAAGTTCGCCATCCCGGCCCGCGCCACTGGAACATCGAGCTTTAGTCGACCCAGCAAATCCACACCTTCACCATAGAACCGCCAACGGCGATCGCCGCCCGTTACAGACCTCCGATGGGTTTAAGTGTCAAGTGCTTGGGCGCTCGCCGGTGGCGGCAGGCGCGTCCACGTGCCGGCAGAGACGTTCGATACCGGGCACTTCTCGGCGAAAGATGTAGTGACGAAGTGGTCCCCTCACTCCCGGGTCTACCCGCGCGAGGCTGCTCATTCGATGGGTCAGTCCTGGGGCCTTTGCAAGGGTGCAGAATCTGCCAGCAGTCCTGTTGTCCCGAAGGTCAAGCGGTCTCGACGACAGCCTTGATGCGTTCGAGGGTCTTGCGCATGTCGCGCTTGTTGCGGCGCCGTCGCAGTGGACCAAGCACCGCCCAGTAGATGCGGAGTGGAATGGTTTCGCTGAGCCTGAACGATTCCGTCACGTCGGTGCCGTTTTCGCGCGGGGTGAGTCGATAGTGCCAGTGGTTCCCCGGGCGACCACCAATAATGACATCAAAGCCGAACTCACGCCCGGGCTCGCACGCTGTGACGCGGCATGTCGTCCAGTAGACGGGGCCCTTCTCGTTGCGCCTGACGTGCCCTCGAAATCGGGCGCCAAGCGTCGGACCCGTTGCGCCATCGAGCCACTCGGCCTCGAACGTCTCGGGCGAGAACCGGCCGACACTGGTCACGTCAGCGATCAGGTCCCAGATCGCTTCGGCCGACGCTGCCATATGGACCGTCACCTCGGCATGCATAGGCGCATCCTACAAACCCGTGACGCG
>DAOUYK010000177.1 GCA_030666145.1 Mycolicibacterium sp.
AGTCGGGTAGCCCTCACCGTCGAAGACGTGCCCGAGGTGGCTGTGGCACGTAGCGCAAAGCACCTCTACGCGGTGCATTCCCAACGTGTCATCGGAGCGCAGCAACACCGAGTCAGCATCAGCCGGATCGAAGAAAGACGGCCAGCCGCAATGGGATTCGAACTTCTCACTGCTGCGGAACAACTCCGCGCCACACGCGCGGCATTGGTAGACACCCTGGGTCTTGGATTCGGTGTACTCGCCGGTGAACGGCCTCTCGGTACCGGCTTGACGCAGCACGGCGAATTCCTGCTGAGTGAGTCGTTCGCGCCACTGGTCGTCGGTCAGCGCCAATACAGGACCCGGCTTGGGGCCACATCCAGATCCTGCAGCGGTCATGGATTCAGGCTACCGGCCCGGGTCGGCCGGCTGCTTGACCCATGGTGGGTCGATGCCGTCGTCGAGGCGGCCGTCGTCCCTGGCGTCGAGATATCGGAACAACAGCACCGTGAACACCACGATCGACAGCAGCGACCAGCCGTAGGTGATCTTCAGGTATTCCAGGGCTCGTCCGGTGGTCGGCCAGTGCCCGAGCAGCCAGCGGTCCATAGTCGTGAATCCATAGATCGCAAGCCAGGCGACCCAGCTGCGAATCGCCGAGTTCGGCAGCACCACGGTCATCAGGAACGGGAACAGCATCATCGAGTAGTAGCCCTGGCCCAAGGTGAGCACCAGCCACGACGTGAGCAGCAGAACACCCGAGGAGGTCAGCATCCAAAACAGCGGGTCGCGGGTGCGGTAGTACCGGTAGAGCAGCCACAGCGAGGCCGCGCCGATCAAGGCGAACATCACGCGCAGCAGCATGATCAGCCACATCGGAAGCCCGTAGTAGACGCCGTTGCCCAGGATCGAGCTGTTGAAGTAATCGCGGGTCGAGAATATGTAGGGCAGCGTGCGGGTCACGAAGCTCATCGGGTCGCTGATCAGCGGCCATGCGGCCAGGTTGAACACCACCGGGACGGCGAAGGACGTCACCAGCGCCCGCCACTGCCGATTGATCAGCGGCAGCAGCAACATTGGCGCGAGCAGCGGTTTGACCACCAACGTCAGCCCGATCGCCACCCCTGCCCACCACTGGTGGTTCTTGTTACCGTCTAGCAGCCACCGGAAGAAAAGCACCTCCAGCAGCAGAATAGGCCCATTGATGTTGCCGAAAACTAATGTGTTGGTGACGTTTTCGGTAGTGAACATGGCCAGTAGCAGAGCCGGGGCGGCCACCGAGGCCAGGGTGAACTTGAACAGCCGCAGCAAGAAGTAGGCCGCCAGCACGATGGCAAGTGTGTTGAAGAAGATAAACCAATACCGCGACGCCTCCACAGGCAGGTAGCCGAAGGGCGCCATGATCAGCGTGCCGCCCGGAGGGTAAAGGTAGTGCGGGTCGACGTAGCCGAAGTGCTCGTCGTAGATGGGTAAGCCGAGCTTGAAATTCACGACCGCGCGATAGACGGGGGCGAAATCGTCGGTGATGAAGCCGTTCGTGGCGAGCACGTAGCTGCGATGGATGACCGACAGGATCGCCAGCGGCCACAGGGCCGATCGCAGCACGGATGCGGTACTGAGAGGGGCGGTGCGAGGCCGGAACGGGGCCAGAACGAGATCGCGCACGTCCGCACCGTACCGGACGCGGGGAGCTGTCCTGCCGCGACGTGGCCTACATCAAGCCGGGCAGTACGTGTCGGTTGAGGGCAGCTCGCCTGAGTCCAGGTATCCGATCACCGGCGGAAGGGCGCATGCCGAGTAGATGGCCGCGCCGTGCCCGATGCCCTGCCACATGACTCGTCGATTGGGTGAACCGGCGTTGATGGCAGTGGCGGCGACCGCGGCGACGCCTTCGTTGCCGACGATTGGGTCGTTTTTCACGCCGAGCAGCAGCGTCGGAATCTCGAGGTCCTCGGGTTCCTGCGGTACGGTGCCGCTGGGCCAGTGCAGGCACTTCACCATGTCCAATGCGCCAACCCTGCCGAACTGCGGGTACTGCTTGCCCCAGGCCACGACGAGCTCGCGGACCCGGTCGGGGGTGGGCCGGTTCAGTGCGTCGCTACAGGTGTTGACGAACTGACCGTCGGTTTGACGCAGCGACTCGGCCCGCCTGATCAGGACGTTCATTCTGCTGGTGTTGCCCGACCGGGCATCGGCCACGGCGAGTGCGAGTTCGTTGCCGGCAGTCACCCTATTGCCCTGCGGATAAGCCAGCGCGGTCGAGATGGCCTCGGCGACCGCGGCAACGGATGCACCACCCGCCCCCCGGCCGTTCTGGGCCGCGGTCAGCAATGTGTCGACCGCTCCTTTGGGGTCTTCGCCCAGTACGCAGTTGGTCGCCACACACTGGGCCGCCCACGCATCCAGGGCGGCCTGTTGCCCCTTGACGCGCTGTTCAGTTGCGGCCTCCGCGGAGATGCCAAGCGGCAGTGGGGAATCCAGGATGATCCTGGCTACCTTGCTCGGGTGCGACCCGGCGTAGGCCAGAGCCACCTGTGCACCGTTGCCGACGCCGAGCAGCGCCAGCGCGGGCACATCCCAGGTGGTGCGCAGGCGCTCGATGTCTTCGGCGGCGCGGGAGTTGTCGTACGCCGAGGCCCCTGGGGCGATGGTGTCGGTGCAGCTCGTCGTGGCCGTCATCGCCACCGCACCGAGATTGGCGACGGGGTCGTCACCCGGTTGGAACTGGGCCTGCTCGATCATCTCCTGGCGGTCGAACAGGTCGCGACAGTCCAGTGCGCCTGACATACCGATGCCCCGTCGATCCACCGACACGATGGGGTGTTGGTCAAGCACGTCGATTCCTGCGCGGGACAGCCACACCGGCAGTTGGATCGACGATGGAAGATCTGACCCGGTGGTCATCACCAGCGGCCCGGCGTCCCCCGGTGTCTGGGAAGACCTCGCGCGCACTACCCCTATGCTTAGGGTCCCGCTGGCGCCGTTGATGGGATCGAGGTCGGCGTCATAGCTGGCGCAGTCCAGCGAGACGCCGGGGATTGGGTCGACCAAGGCCTCGCTGAATACCTGTGATGTGCAATTCCGCCAAGACAATTCGTTCTTGGGGGGATCCATCGCCGGAGGCCCCCCAGTCGGCGCGCTGGTCGGAACCTGGCCCTGGGGCCCAGCCCCGGAGTCGGTGGCGTAGCGGGGGTTCGCCGCCAAGCCCGGCGAACAGCCGACCAGGGCGACGCTGACCACGACTGACAGCGCGCCAACGTTGCGCACGTGAGACGCATTCGGGTCGCGAGTGCGCAGAGCATGGATCAGACGACGCATGCCGACCACAGTACTTACCAGCGTCGCTCAGCTACCCGGGAGCGCGCGGGTCGCGGCGACGGTAGCGGAGGTAGAGGTAGCCGTCGTCGTCGGTGAGCCCGTGGCTGAGCTGCATAGCAGTGCGCACTTCGGCGGGCCCGTTCACGATGCGTGCCGGCTTTCCGCCGGCGAGAACTGGAGCCACGGTAAGACACATCTCGTCGAGCGCATTCTCTTCGATAAACATGCCGAGGAGGCCGGGTCCACCTTCGGTGAGCACGCGCCGCAGACCTCTATTGGACAGCAGGTTTAGTGCGACGCGCAGATCGACCGAATCGGCGTGCGCGCCGGTGGCATCGAGAACCTCCACGAGCCCACCAAGACGCGCCCTGGTGTCGCCGACCGCGTCGGCGCTGGTCAGGATCAGCGGCTTGACTTCGGTGCGGGTTAGCAGCTTCGCGTCGCGCTCGAAGTGCCCCGAGCGCGTCACTACGGCGATCGGCGGTACGTCGGCTTGCCCACGCAGCTGTCGTTTTCTCCGTTGCGCGGCGCTGAGCTGCACTCCGGAGTAGTTCTCGACCCGTGCCGTGGACGCACCCACCACGATGACATCGGCCAGCTCACGCAGCGCCCCGAACAACGCGCGGTCGCCGTTACCGCCCAGGTCACCGGACTTGCCGTCGCTCGTCGCGCCACCGTCGATCGAGGCGATCATGTTGCCCCGCACCCAGCACGACCGCAGGTTGTCGGGGTAGGCGTAGTACTGGCTGAGCCCGTTCGCGCCAATCCGGCCGATCCGATCCAGCGTCGCGAATTGGGCCCCGTCACCCTCGGCAGACATACGCAGAATCACAACACGCCGCTAAGGTGCCTGCATGCACGGGTCACGCGATGTGGGGCACCTGGTCGATCGCCATCCCAGCGTCACATCGGAGCGGCTTATCGCTCAGTTGGTCCCGCCGCCCACGTTCGCCGATGTCAGCTTCGAGACTTACATGCCCGACCCGGGCGAGCCGTCACAGGCCGCAGCGGTGCATTCCTGCCAGCAGTTCTGCGAGCAGGCGGCGCAGCGCCGAGAGGGCAAGAAGAAGCTGTTCGGCAGGCGTGAGGTGCTGCCGGGTGTGGGTCTGTACCTCGACGGTGGATTCGGTGTGGGCAAGACACACCTGCTGGCGTCGTCGTACTACGCGGTTCCCGGGCCTCCACAGTTCAAGCGGGCGTTTGCCACGTTCGGCGAGCTCACTCAGCTGGCGGGAGTGTTCGGGTTCGTCGAGTGCATCGACCTGCTCTCTGACTACGTGCTGGTCTGCATCGACGAATTCGAGCTCGACGACCCCGGTAACACCACGCTGATCTCGCGGCTGCTGTCCCAGCTCGTTGAACGTGGCGTCTCGGTTGCAGCCACCTCAAACACGCTGCCCGAGCAGCTAGGCGAGGGCCGGTTCGCTGCGCAAGATTTCCTGCGGGAGATCCACACGTTGGCCTCGATATTCACCACGGTGCGCATCGAGGGTCCCGATTTCCGGCACCGTGGCCTGCCACCGGCTCCGCACCCCCCGAGCGACGCCGAGGTCGCTGAACGCGCTCGCACAGTTCCCGGCGCGACGTTGGACGACTTCGATGCGCTTTGCGCGCACCTGGCGACGATGCATCCGTCGCGGTATCTGACGTTGATCGAAGGCGTTACCGCAGTGTTCATCCTCGGCGCGCACCCAATCGATGACCAGAGCGTCGCGCTTCGGCTGGTTTCGCTGACCGACCGGCTCTACGACGCCGGTATCCCGGTGATGGCCTCCGGGGCAGCGGTGGACACCTTGTTCAGCGATGAGATGCTCGCAGGCGGTTTCCGCAAGAAGTACCTGCGGGCGACGTCGCGGCTAATGGCGTTGACCGCGGCCGGTCAGGCGGGGCGCACCATCACGTAGTCGTGCTCGAGGTGGCAGCCGAGACGTAAGGTCTTGGTGCCGGTGACCGTAAAGCCGTGCTTGGCGTAGAAGCGTTGCGCGCGCTGGTTGTGCTGGTTGACCCCGAGCCACACGCAGGCCCCACCGAGATTGCTGGCCTGTTGCAGCGCGGCCGATATCAAAGCCGCTGACACGCCGGCGCCGTGGGCCGCGGGCAGCACGTACAGCTTCGACAGCTGCACGGCCGGGCGTGGCATGACAGCGCGCGCGACGTCGACGTCTCCGGCGAAGCCGCGGATCACCATGGCGTAGCCGATGATTCGCTCGCCCTCGGTTGCGGTCAGCACCGCGTGATCGGGGTCATCCAGGTATTCGCCGAACCGACCAGGGGACAGGTTTTCTTCGATGAACGCCACGACGTCCTGCGGGGCGACAGAAGGGGGACAGGCCAACGGAAAGGTGCGTGCGGCGACATCAGCGAGCTCGGCAAGTCGAGCCGGGGTCGCCGCGTCGATTCGCGTGCTCATGGATGTTGCAGCATCTGGGCGTGGGGTCATCGAAGGGTGCTGTCAAGGTTGAGCGTGGTTGAGCGTTGCATTCCCGTTCGGCGGATTCGTGTTCGATTGGGGTGGAGTTGGCGGGCAGGGCCTCAGTCATGCGAGCTTCTGAGGGATCAACAGGCACGATCTCGGCCCGCCACCGGGGGGTTGGTGACGGGCCGAGTTTATCGGGGGGTTCTTATCTCGCTGTTATTGAACCTACGGCGCGACGCTGAGAACGGCCTAATAGAGACCTGATAGATAGGTCATTAATTCGAAGCCATTACCGCCAGATCTCCGTCTGCGGACTCGGAGAATTCTGTAGGCCGTCTCGGTACGATCCGGCGGTGGACTCCGACACCCCGCCGACCACCGACCCGGGGCGTGCGCACGAGCCGCCACCTGACGAGTTGGTGCTCGACGGTCGCTACCGGTTCGGCACCTACAACGGCCCGATCGGGCGGATCAACTCGCTCGATGTCGTCACGGCCACGGGAGCTCGTGGCCGCCTGCAGCGAGCCGCGCGCAATGCCCGGCTCAAGGAATGGGAGGCCTTTCAGCTTGGCGACGATGCGGTGTTCGTGCTCGGCGCCGTTTACGACACAAAGGCGATCTCACTGCTGCAGGTGCTGGTCGTCGACAAGCATGCGGCCACGATCGGTCGCTGGGAGTGCAGGGTGCCAACCTCGATGGTGCACGTCGCGCGTGGCCTGGACCACACCCGCTCGCATGGTCACGTAGGACGCTTCTCGGTGCAGCTCACCAACGAGATGGAGACTGGCCTTATCGCGGTGGACGCCAGCCATCCGGGGCGCGGTGCCCTGCCGCCGCTGGAGTTGCACGGCGCCGGGCGCTGCGGCCCTGGAGAGGCTGGGCACTTGGTGATCTGCCACCCGTTCGCGGACGATCGTGCGCTGTACTCCCACAAGACGATGATGCCGTTCGCCGGCTCGGTTCGTGCTGGTGCCGAGTTCATTGCGTTCGACCCCGACCGTTCGTTCATGATCCTCGACGATCACCACGGGGACTACCCCACACCCATGCAGTACGACTGGGTGACCGCGGCCCGCCGTGGCGAGGGTGGCCGGTTGGAGGGCTTCAACCTGACCGACAACCAGGTGCGCGACCCGCAACGCTACAACGAAAATGCCGTCTGGCTGGGCGACCGGGTCCACCGCTTGCCCGCTGTCCACGTTGAACGACCCGACGGGCCGTGGGGAACTTGGATCGTGCAGGACGCGGACGGGTCGGGACAGGTCGACGTGCGATTCACGCCGACCGTTCGTTCTGAGCTGCATGTCGGCCCGCGCCGTTCGCTCGCCGCGTACTACGCCCCCTACGGTTGGTACGAAGGCCGGATTCACAGCGAGGAAGTCGACCTGTCGGTCGACGGCATGTTCG
>DAOUYK010000089.1 GCA_030666145.1 Mycolicibacterium sp.
GCACGCAGCCGGCGAACAAACGGCTTCAACGCGTTGGTGACCACTGTGGGCCGGAAGGCCTTGGGGAGTAAATGAGATGAAAATTCGCGCACGCCGCCCGGCTGTATCTTTCGCCATGGCGCTGGTGGCGGCAGCCCTCACATTGGGCTTCGCCCACCCGCCGTCGGCGCTCGCCGACGATCGCCTGCAATTCACCGCAACGACGATCGAAGGTGCAACATTTGACGGTGCCAGTTTGCAGGGCAAGCCCGCGGTGCTGTGGTTCTGGACTCCGTGGTGTCCGTTCTGCAATCAGGAGGCGCCCACAGTCAGCCAGGTTGCGGCCGCTCATCCGATGGTGACATTCGTAGGCGTCGCGGCACGGGCGGACGTCGGCCAGATGCAGAGTTTCGTTTCGAAGTACAACCTGAACTTCACCAACCTCAACGACGCCGACGGGTCGATCTGGGCGCGGTTCAACGTGCCGTGGCAGCCCGCGTTCGTGTTCCTGAGCCCCGATGGCGCATCCACGTTCGTGAACAACCCGACCTCGGCTATGTCGCAGTCGGAACTCAACGATCGGGTCAGCGCGCTCAGTTCCTGAGCTGGCTGGCAGCACGTGGATCAAAGCCTGGTCGGCCTGGCGTTCGCCGCCGGAATGGTTGCGGCCCTTAATCCCTGCGGCTTCGCGATGCTTCCCGCATACCTGACGCTGGTTGTCCGCAGTGAGGGCGCCGGGCAACTGGCCGCGGTGGGGCGCGCGCTGGCCGCCACCACCGCAATGGCTGCCGGTTTCCTAACGGTGTTCGGGCTGTTCGGGCTGCTCACGGTATCGGTGGCATCAACCGTGCAGCGCTACTTGCCGTATGTGACAGTGCTGATCGGTGTTGCTCTTGTGGGTCTCGGGATCTGGCTGGTGTGCGGGCGGGAGCTCTCCGCGCTGAGGTGGAATCCGCCTGTGAGCAGCGAACGCTGGGCGCCGACGGCACGCCTGGGATCCATATTCGGCTACAGCGTCAGTTTCGCCCTCGCGTCGCTCTCTTGCACCATCGGACCATTCTTGGCTGTCACCGGAACCAGCTTCCGCGGCGGGGGACTTGTCGACGGGGTGCTGGTGTATCTCGCCTACGCCGCCGGGATCGCCCTTGTCGTGGGCGCGCTCGCCCTAGCAGTCGCCTTGGCAAGCTCGGCGCTGATCGACCGGGCACGTCGGCTGCTGCCATACATCAATCGGATCAGCGGCGCGCTGTTGGTCGTGGTCGGAGTCTACGTCGGCTACTACGGCCTATACGAAGTTCGCCTGTTCACCGCCGATGGCAGCCCGCGGGATCCGGTCATCGACGCGGCCGGGCGGTTGCAACGAGCGCTGGTGGGCTGGGTCTACGAACACGGCGCATGGCCATGGATTCTGCTGACTGCGGGGCTGATCGGCTCGGGGGCAGCGTGGGCGTGGTGCTGGTCACGTCGACGGGCGCACCGACGCCTGCAACCGATGACGTGACCAGCACCTCGGCCAACTACCCGTTGAGTCAGCGCCGTCTGCGACAGATGGCGTTTTCAGCCCACTTTGGTCAACTGAAACGGGGTGTAGGTCAGGGTTCCGCCCGGGCAACCGTAGTTGGAGTCGGCGGTGATCACCCCGCCCAACGTCACCGGGTCGACCGATAACGAGACGACGGCAGGTTCAACGTGCCCGTCTGCGCAGGTGATAGCGCCAGGCCTGGCGACATTGAAAGTCCAGCGGCCGCCGCTCAGCCTGGCGGGACTGGTCCAGCCCTTGTTGCTGGCCACAGTGCCGGCGCAACCGGCGGGCTCGCAGCTTGTCGCTATCGTCCAGACCGCCATCGGGTCGCCGTCGGCGCCTCGATACGTGCCATTGAGCAGCCGTGGGTCAGCATGCGCGGTGCCGGCAAGTGCGGTACCCGCAGCCACCGGCACGGCGACGGCGGCGGCCAATGTGCGCAACATCCCCATAATAAAGTGGATGTTAGCTGCCGTTCGTGCGGTGATCGACGTTGGACGGCAGGTGATTCCGGGTTGTGGCTGCCGTGTCCCCAAATCGAGATCCATACGGGGTCTCGACGGAACCGGATAGCGACGCCCCGCGTGACGGTCCTGTCGGTCTACATCGTGTAGGCAAGGTTGCGAGCGGCAGCTTCACCCCACTGGTCGTCGCCCGTCCAGCTAATCTTTCCCGCATCGATCTGCGCCTGCGGATCGACGCGCCCAGCGGCCAGCATCATGAAGGTCTGTAGGTCGGCCGTCACCTCGACGTCAGGCGAGTCCAGCTCATTAACTACCCGCGCGCGGCCATCGACGAGCACCCCGAAGTCGTCTTCTACGCCCTCATTGACGTGGAACACGATCGACATGCCGTCGGGCAGCCCGATCTTCTTCCCGACGATGTACCCGATCGAAGCCGCCACCTCAGCCAGCGCGATCTCAGCGCCCGGCCCGGTATTGTCGAGTTGATCACCCAACGGAATGGCGATATCGCGGGCGTGCACCCACATGTCGAAGATTCGGATCTGAAGAAATGCACCGTATGTCCTGAGGCCGGCCGGGGTGATCGACGGCTCGTCGACGACCGCCGGGTCCAGTGACCGCAGGTGATCGAGACGGGAGGCGGTGATCTCGCCGATGCGCTCGGCGAGCTTCGCTGGCTCAAGCGTGGCCGCCTCGGCCTGAAAAGTCGCAAGCTTGCCGAATGGGGGCGGGTTCTGAGTCGACGGAACCCATCCGTCGAGCACGCTCTCCACGCCGATCACGTGCGAGATCACACCGCGTAAATCCCAGTCGGGACAAAGTGATTGAAGCCCCAGCTGCTCTTCGGTCAATCGCTCACACAGCCGGTTATAATAGTCGAAAAGGTCTGAATGGACCTCAATGTATTCGTTCAGGTTCCGGGTACTCATCGTGCTGGCTTCTCCTTGCTCTCCCAGTCGCGGGCCTCGAGGTAGGGACGGAAGACGCCGGCAATGTGAACCATGTCGGCGTCGGTCTTCGGGGTTTTCAACTCGTAGAGGTGCGGCACCTTGCTGTAGGCCACTGTCAGGTCCCACAATTCGAGCGCGTCGACACCGGTGGGCGCCGGGGCGACTACGGGACCGTAGACGTGTCGGTCACCGGGGAACACTAGCGTCGGCACCCCGAAGCCGCCGCGGGCGACGACGGCGTCGTGGTCGGCTTTGACCTCGTCATGGGTGGTCGGATCGTCGATGGCAGCCTGCACGACTGAGGGATCCAGCCCGAGGTCGGCGCAAATCTCGGCCGCGACCTCGGGACGGTGGGGCTTGCGCGAATCCTCGTGCAACGCCCTCCCGGTCGCCTCATAAAAGCGGTCGCAATCACTCATCGATGTGCGACGCAGCATCGCCGCGACGCGCATCATGCTCCAGCCGTAGGACCATTGGCGTTCCCAGGGGTGCTTCTTTCCCTCTTCACGGTTGATCTCCTCAAGTGAGAAGAACTTCCAATCGATCTGCAGTGGCACACTCTCGCGGACCGTTCTGATCCACTTCGACGTCTGGTAGGCCCACGGGCACATCACATCGAAGTGGAATGCGATCGGTAGGCGATCGGGGTTGGTCAACGACAACTCCTTGCCGGTAGTGACCGCCGGGTGGGGCGGTTCCAACGCCGAGGATATGTCGATTCACAATCCACCGAAGATGGCTGGCGGAGTAGGCGGAACAGCCGACACCGTCGACAACTTCAGTTCGGCCGACGCGACATTCTTCCTACGCCGAACCGGGTCCACATACAACCTGCAGTCGCGGCCGGAGTCGGCAAGACGCGATCTGGGTGCCCAGCTTGAGGTCATCGGCAAGGGCGCTGGCATGCCGCGCAAGCTCGATGGCATCGATCTCATGCGGCGCCGAGTCAACCTCGCCGATGCGTTCGGCGGCACGCTGCAGGACAGTTATCGCGCCGCGAATGTTGCTCCGCTGAATGTGGGTGATACCTACGGCAAGCTGCGCCAGACCCTGCCAGAGCGCCCGTTCGCCATCGGGTGCACTCTTCCAGGCCGCCTCCAGTACCTCGTGGGCGTGGAAGGCCAGGCCCACATCCAGGAGGTCCTGCGCATAGAGCAGGTATCCCTGCGGCGACAGGTCAAGGTCTTCGGGAATGCGGGGCACACCCTGGCCCCCATAAGGCTGCGGTCGCCCCAACGCGTCCCGTGGCCGGCTGTTGCGGGCCCTTCCAGTTTGATCGCGATCGCGCTGCGCCACCTCGCTATGGTCGCACTTTCAACCGGGACGACGAATCAACGCCGCGAGGTTCGACCGTCACCTGTGTCCAGGGTCTCGTCAGCTCGTTATCGCCGCAGCCAGAACCTCCCCGAGTCGCTCTGTTAGTTGTAGTACTGTGCCGGCATGGCCGTACCGCACGTGTGGATTCTGGCCGGCTACCAGAGCGACTTCGCCCGAAACTTCGACCGCGATGGCCTCGGCTTCTCCGACTTGACCGGTGAGGTCGTCGACGCCACCCTCGATGCGGCCGCGCTGGACGGCACGGACATCGACGTCGTTCACGTCGCCAACGCCTTCGGCGAATTGTTCGCCCACCAGGGTCACCTCGGCGCCATGCCGGCCACCGTGAACGACGCACTCTGGGGTACCCCCGCCACCCGGCACGAGGCAGCCTGCGCGTCAGGCAGCGTCGCAACCCTGGCCGCGATCGCTGACCTGCGTTCAGGTGCCTACCGGAGCGCGCTGGTCGTCGGAATCGAACTAGAGAAGACCGTGCCGGGCGACAGTGCGGCGAAGATTCTCGGCGCAGCAGCGTGGACCGGCCACGAAGGCCAAGACGCCAAGTTTGTGTGGCCGCACATGTTCGATCGCGTCGCCGCCGCGTACGACCTCCGCTACGGCATCGACGAGGTTCACCTACGGGCCATCGCGGCGCTCAACTTCGCCAACGCCCGCGCCAATCCAAACGCCCAGACCCGCGACTGGGAAATCCCTAGACCAATAACCGACGACGACATACCCAACCCCGTGGTCGAAGGCCGATTGCGCCGGTTCGACTGCAGCCAGATCACCGACGGCGGCGCGGGCCTCGTGCTGGTTAACGACGACTGGTTGGCCGACCACCCCCAGGCACGGCCCCTCGGCAGGATTGACGGCTGGGGTCATCGAACCGTGGGCCTGGGCCTACGACAGAAGCTCGACCGCTCGCCCGACGACCCAGCCCAGAAGTACCTCCTCCCCCATGTCCACCATGCCGTGATGGATGCCTTCGACCGCGCCCAAGTCACCCTCGATGACATCAACGGGTTCGAAGTACATGACTGCTTCACCCCCAGCGAATACCTTGCGATCGATCACATCGGGCTCACTGACCCCGGTGAATCGTGGAAAGCCATCGAAAACGGGGAGATCGAGATCGGCGGACGCCTACCCATCAACCCCAGTGGCGGCCTGATCGGGGGCGGGCATCCCGTCGGCGCCTCCGGTGTGCGGATGCTGCTTGATGCCGCGAGACAGGTCAGCCACACCGCAGGGGACTATCAGGTCGAGGACGCAAAGACGTTCGCAACGCTCAACTTCGGTGGCAGCACAGCCACTACCGTCAGCTTCGTGATCGGGAGACCGCAATGAGCCTCAACACCCACCCTGAGATCGTCGGCAAGTTCCTGTCCACCCTCCCCGAGCAGGATGACCATCCCTACCGCACCGGCCCGTGGCGGCCGCAGACCACCGAATGGGACTCCGACAACCTGACCGTGGTCGAAGGCGAGATTCCGCGTGACCTCGACGGCGTGTACCTGCGTAACACCGAGAACCCACTGCACCCGGCGCTGAAGACCTACCACCCGTTCGACGGCGACGGGGTGCTACACATCGTCGGCTTTCGGGATGGACAGTCCTTCTACCGCAATAGGTTCGTCCGCACCGATGCCTTCTTCGAAGAGAACCGGGAAGGCGGGCCGCTGTGGCCGGGTATCGCCGAGCCCGTAGATCTGGCCCGTCGCGACTATGGCTGGGGCGCAAGGACTCTCATGAAAGACGCCTCGTCCACCGACGTCGTCGTGCATCGCGGGGTCGCGTTGACCAGTCATTACCAGTGCGGTGACCTGTACCGCACCGACCCCTGTACCGGGGACGCCCTGGGCAAGGAGGACTGGCGTGGCGACTTCCCCCGCGATTGGGGCGTGGCCGCCCACCCGAAGGTCGACGAACGCACCGGGGAGCTACTGCACTTCAGCTACAGCAAGGACGCCCCCTATCTGCGCTATGGCGTCATCAGTGACAGTGGCCAGCTCACCCACCGCGTCGATGTCCCGCTGCCCGGCCCGCGGCTGCCACACGATATGGCGTTCACCGAAAACTACGCGATACTCAACGACTTTCCGATGTTCTGGGATCCGGCGTTGCTCGAACACAACGTGCACCTCCCGGGCTTCCACCGCGACATGCCGAGCCGTTTCGCGGTTATCCCGAGGCGCGGCAACACCACGCAGATCAGGTGGTTCGAGGCAGACCCGACCTACGTGCTGCACTTCCCCAACGCCTACGAGGACGGTGACGACATCGTGCTCGACGGGTTCTTCCAGGGCGAGCCCGAACCCGCCGACGACGGTATCGGCGACAAGTGGCGTCGGAGATTCCGCTTTCTGGCCATCGACCGGATGCAGACCCGGCTGCACCGATGGCGTTTCAACCTCGTCACCGGGGAAGTCCGCGAAGAGCAACTGTCAGATACCGTCACCGAGTTCGGCATGATCAACTCGTCCTACGCTGGGCGCAGCTACCGCTACACGTATGCAGCGACCGCCAAGCCCGGTTGGTTCCTGTTCGACGGCCTGGTCCGCCACGACCTCAAGTCCGGCAACGAACAACGCTTTTCATTCGGCGACGGCGTATTCGGCAGCGAGACGGCAATGGCACCTCGGTCACATGCCGCCGCCAGGGCGGCTCAGCGGGCGGGAAGTATCGCCGAGGACGACGGGTACCTGGTGACGCTCACCACCGACATGGCCGCCGACGCCTCCTACTGCTTGGTGTTCGATGCTTCCCAGATTGAAGCTGGGCCAGTGTGCAAACTAGCTCTCCCCGAGCGGATCTCGAGTGGCACACACTCAACTTGGGCCAAGGGGGACGACGTTCGTCATTGGCGGGAGACAGACAGCGCCGCCGCCGCGATCGGTCTCTAGTTGACTCAAGGTCCCAATGCCGTGGCCCGGATGCTCGGGGTGCTCGGCGACGAGTGGACACTGCTGATCATTCAGCAAGCCCTGCTGGGCGCCACCCGCTACGGCGAATTCGCCACTGCGCTTCCCGTTTCGAACTCAGTACTGACCGGGCGGCTGCAATTGCTTGTGGACGGTGATCTACTCGCCCGCTGCGAGTACCAGACCAACCCCTCGCGTTCGGAATATCTTGCGACGGCAAGGAGTCGGTCGTTGTGGCCGATGCTGACCTCGATTTGGGAATGGGAACGACGCTGGGTGCCCGTCCATATTCAGCGGTTGCCCGAAATGCGCCATAGGGTGTGCGGCGCCGACTTCGCCCCGCTGGTTACCTGCAAGGCGTGCGGGACGGCGACAATCGAGAAAAATATTGTGGCGCAATGGGGATCGAGCGGAACTTGGGAGCGTTCCGTGCCATCCACCACGAACCGCCGACGTTCGGACAACCGCCGAGGGGGTGCGGGATTGCAGTTTCCACAAACCATGAGCGTGATCGGAGACCGCTGGGGATTCGCGCTGCTGGTTGCCGCATTCGTCGGTATCGCCAGGTTCACTGACTTCCAGGCTCAGCTCAGCGCTCCGCCCGGCACGATCGCCTTCCGGTTATCCACTTTCGCCACCGAAGGGATCCTCCGCAATACAGGAGGCCGGTACCAGCTAACGAGGAAGGGCCGAGCCTTTTTTCCGGTGCTCGTGACTGCCCTGCAGTGGGCACAGCGGTGGTATCCCCACCCCGAGGGCCCTGCGGTGGAGCTGACCCACACTGTATGTGGCCATCAGTTCAGCCCCGTTCTCGTCTGCGACCAGTGCACAACGGCGTTGCGTGCCGCGCAGGTGATTCCGGTCTAACGAGAGCTAGTCGACAACTACGTGAGTTAGTCGACAACCAATTCAGGTTGCGAGTCAGGGGTTGTGGCCCAATCGGAATTCCAAGTTGTTCCGCACTGAGGGCCACTCGATGTCCAGGATCGAATAGACGACGGTGTCGCGCCGTGACCCGTCGGGAAGGATCTGGTTACTGCGCAGCACCCCGTCGAGTTTCGCGCCAAGCCGCTCGATGCCGGCACGGCTGGCCGAGTTGAAATAGTGCGTGCGGAACTCGACTGCAACGCAACCCAACGTGTCGAAGGCGTGGCCGAGCATAAGCAGCTTCGTTTCGGAGTTGATCCCGGTGCTTCGGGCCGCAGCGACGCACCACGTATAACCGATTTCAAGCCGACGGTTCGGACCGTCGACGTTCATGTAGCTTGAGGATCCGACCAGTGCACCGTCGCGCCCGCGCACCACGAACGTCAGTCCGCTATCCGGTTTCTGCGCCGCCAGTCGCATGTCGACCCACTCGCCGGCCGCACCCGCCTTTGGTGCGAAGGTAAACCACAACCTGCCCAGCTCGCCGTCGGCGGCAACCGCCTCGATCTCGGGAAGATGTTCGCGGGTAAGGGGTTCCAACCTCACCCAACGGTCGCCGACCAACGTCACCGGCTCAACGAAGCCGCTCATGAATGCCTCCTGGTTACTGGTGCCGAGGATCTCCAGGCTGCCAGCATCGTCCACACGGACAGCAGGACGGACGCCAGCGCGACCGCGCCCCCGATGTAGAGTCCGTAGCCCGCCGATACCGGCGGGTACACGTAGAGCCGGTAGTACCACACTGCCAGCACAACTAATATCACCGAAATAGATAGCGCAACAACCGAAGCCACCCGCGCCGAGATGTCGCGGGCAGACATCGCGCCGGCGACGACCAACAACGACGCCAGCAGCACGACGAACTGCCCCACCCCGAACCCTGGAGGGGGCACCGGCATCGCTCCGGCGATCCCGCCGATCGCGTTGGCCCGCCCGCCGCCGTCGGCCGCAGACGTCAGCCAAGGGAACCAGGCGCTCACCGCGACGATCAATGCGCAGAGCGCCACCAGCCAACCGGGGCGCACGCGAGCCATCGGCAAAGAATACTGTGTCAGGCAGGCAACGAGTCAGGACGGTAGGGTGATTTTTGATGAGCGATCGTCCGGAGTTGGCGCATCGGCTAGATCTATCTCCGCACCCAGAAGGCGGCTGGTACCGAGAGACCTGGCGCAGCGGGCTGACCATCCCACAGCCAGCACTGCCGCCGGACTACACCGGGCCTCGCAGCGCGGGCACCGCGATTCTGTTCCTGCTGACGGCGGGCCAGCACTCCGCATGGCACACGGTGCGAAGCGCCGAGCTGTGGCTCTACCACTGGGGCAGTCCGTTGCTCTTGGAATTCGGAGAGGAACGGGCTTCAGCGCAATCTCACCTGCTAGGCGCCGACGTCATGGCCGGGGAAAGCCCACAGCTCCTCGTCCCTGCCGGGCACTGGCAGCGGGCACGCCCGCGCGACGATCAGCCATGCCTGGTCAGTTGCGTGGTGGTACCGGGATTCGACTTCGCCGACTTCGCGCTGGGCGCTCCTGGAGACTGAGTAGTTCGACGACAGCCGTCGCGATGTCGACCAACCACCCACCACGAGAAACTCATCACTTGACCCCCAGGACTGCCAGCGCATTCTGTTTGTAAATGAGAGGCAACACCGCGGGGTCGATGTCGAGGGTGTCGAAGTCGCGCCGCCACCGATCCATCTGGATGTACGGGTAGTCGGTGCCGAACAGCACCTTGGTGCGCAACTGCCGTGCCATCGCATGCACGAGTTGCGGCGGGAAGTATTTGGGCGACCATCCGGACAGGTCGATATAGACATTGGATTTGTGGGCGGCGATCGAGATCTGCTCATCTACCCACGGCACCGCGGGGTGGGCCATAACTATCGTCAACTCAGGAAAATCCGCGGCGACATCGTCGAGCAGCATCGGGTCGGAGTACCGCAGCTTGATCCGGTGCCCGCCGGGCAGGCCCGCGCCCATCCCCGTCTGTCCGGTGTGAAATAGCGCGGGCACGCCAGCCTCGGCGATCGCATCGTAAATGTGGTAGTAGGAACGGTCGTTGGGTTCGAAAGCCTGCATGCTGGGGTGAAACTTGAACCCCTTGACCCCGAAAACACGAACGAGTTCGTGTACGCGATGCACGGCGTGCCGGTGCTGCCAGGGGTCAACGCTGCCGAAGGGGATCAGTACATCGTTGTTGCGAGCCGCACCGGCCACGAGGTCCTCGATGGAGTTGGGTTGATGACGCATACCGTGGCGGGCGTCGATGGTGAAGACCACCGCCGCGGTGTTGCGCTGGCGATAGTGATCCGCGACAGCATCTACGCTGGCCATTACTCCGGGCGTCATTTTGAAATACTTGCCGGTGGCCTCGACGAGCACATCGTCATAGGCCTTGTGACCGTGACCGTCGACCTCGACGTGAGCATGTACATCGATCGCCTCGACGCGATCGAAATCGATACTGTACTCATACTTCTCAGCCACTCGGAGCACGCTACTCCGGCCGATGATCAGCGGTGGCTTGATCTCGTGAATTCACCGCGGCATTCTTTGGCGGCGCACCGATCACTGTGGGGCGTAGCCCACCGCCGCCTTGATCTCCAGGTATTCGTAAAAGCCGAATCCACTCCATTCGCGGCCGTTGCCACTGCGTTTGTATCCGCCGAACGGTGCGTTCAGGTCGAAGGCATGGTTGATCGCGACCGTGCCGGCCCGGATCCGTCTGGCCACCGCGCGCGCGGCATCCAGGTCGGCTGCGGAGACGTAGCCGGCCAGGCCGTATTCGGTGTCGTTGGCGATATCGACGGCCTCGTCGAGGTCGTCGTAACCGAGGATGCACAACACCGGGCCGAAGATCTCCTCCCGCGCTATAGCCATGTCGTTGGTGACGTCACCGAAGACCGTCGGTTTGACGTAGTACCCGGCCTCGAGACCTTCTGGACGACCGGTGCCGCCCTCCACCACGGTCGCACCCTCGTCGATACCCTTCTGGATCAGGCTCTGGATTTTGTCGAACTGCACCCTGGATGCAACCGGTCCGATCGCATGCTTGTTATCCGGATCACCCACGGCGATGTGGTTTGCCACCTCGCGGGCGACCGCGGCAGCCTCGTCCTTGCGGGCGCTGGGGACCAGCATCCGCGACGGGGCGTTGCAGCTTTGACCGCTGTTGGGCATCATCGCCTTCACCCCGGCGGCCACGCTCTTGGCGAAGTCGTCGTCGTCGAGAACGATGTTGGGACTCTTGCCGCCGAGTTCCTGGGTGACCCGCTTGACCGTG
>DAOUYK010000173.1 GCA_030666145.1 Mycolicibacterium sp.
CTCCTCACCAGCAAATTCGGACAGGGCGACGTCCAGCTGATCATCGCCGTCTCCTCTCCTGACGGCATCGACAGCAGCGAGGCGCGCGAGGCCGGCACTGCGATCGTCGATGCATTGACCAAACGCCCCCACGTGGCCGACATCTCGTCTGCCTGGACCTCTCCGCCCGCCGTAGCCGCCGATCTCGTCAGCAGGGACCGCACCGCCGGGCTGATCGTCGCGGGCATCACCGGGACCGAACCCCAGCAGCAGACCCACGCCAGCGAGATCTCCGACGAGGTGACCCGTGACGGCGACGGTGTGACTGTGCGCACCGGCGGCACCGCGATGGTCAACGTCCAAGTCACCAAGCAGTCCCAACAGGACCTGCTCATCATGGAATCGCTGGCGATCCCGCTGAGCTTCCTGGTACTGGTCTGGGTGTTCGGCGGGCTGCTGGCCGCCGCACTTCCGGTCGCCATCGGCGGAATGGCGATCATCGGAGCATTGGCCGTATTGCGACTGGTCACCTTCGCCACCGACGTGTCCATCTTTGCACTGAACCTTGCCACGGCTATGGGTCTGGCCTTGGCCATCGACTACACCCTGCTCATCATCAGCCGCTACCGTGACGAACTGGCCAGCTTCGCGGGGCGCGACGGGCATCCCAGCAGCGCAGATCGCGCCGAGGCCCTCAAGCGCACCATCACCACCGCCGGACGCACCGTTATCTTCTCCGCCACCACGGTCGCGCTGTCGATGGCAGCGATGGTGCTGTTCCCGATGCACTTCCTCAAGTCGTTCGCCTATGCCGGGGTGGCCACCGTCGCGTTCGCCGCCGCCGCCGCGGTGATCGTGACGCCCGCGGCATTGGTACTGCTCGGCGATCGAATCGACTCGCTAGACGTTCGCCGGCTCGCCCGCCGGATCGTGCACAGGTCCGAACCTGCGCCGATCCCTGTCGAACAGCGGTTCTGGTACCGCTGCGCAAAGGCCGTCATGCGCCGAGCACTTCCGCTCGGTTTGGCGGTGGTCATCCTGTTGCTCGCGCTCGGCGCTCCGTTCCTTAACGTGCGGTGGGGATTCCCCGACGATCGGGTATTGCCACAGTCAGCATCGGCGCACCAGGTCGGCGATATGCTGCGCCGCGACTTCGCCGACAACTCCAACACTGCCGTAACCATCGTGGTTCCCGACAGCCAAGGCTTAACCCCGGCCGATATGTCCGCCTACGCCGCCGAACTGTCCCGGGTGTCCGATGTTCCCGCGGTGTCCGCCCCAACCGGAACATTCGTCGACGGGGTTCGCGCCGGACCGCCTTCCGCGCCGACCGGCGAGAGCCAGGGCAGCGCCTTCCTCACCGTCAGCAGCAGCGCACCGCTGTTCTCCGACGCCTCCACGGCTCAGCTCGATCGGCTACACGCCGTCGGCGGTCCCGGCGGACGGTCAGTCCAGATGACGGGCACCGCCCAAATAAACAGCGACAGCGTGGAGGCCATTACGACCAAGCTGCCGCTGGTGCTGGGGGTCATCGCCGTCATCATGTTCGCATTGTTGTTCCTGCTGACCGGAAGCGTTGTCGTACCGTTGAAAGCGTTGGTGCTTAACATTTTATCGCTCACCGCCGCATTCGGCGCGCTGGTGTGGATCTTTCAGGACGGGAATCTGTCCGGGTTCGGGACGACGCCGACTGGCACGCTCGTGGCGAACATGCCGGTGCTGCTGTTCTGTATCGCGTTCGGGTTATCGATGGACTACGAGGTATTTCTCGTGGCGCGTATCCGCGAATTCTGGCTGAAGCTGCGGGCAACTGGCGGTGGCAGCGCCGCCGATAGTCAGCACGATAACGAGGAATCGGTGGCCCTGGGCATCGCCTACACTGGCCGAGTCATCACTGCCGCCGCGCTCATCATGTCTATCTCGTTCGCGGCGTTGATCGCCTCCAACGTGTCGTTCATGCGGATGTTCGGCCTCGGCCTGACACTGGCCGTGCTCGTGGACGCCACCCTTGTACGAATGGTTCTGGTACCAGCCTTCATGCGTCTCATGGGAGAATCGAACTGGTGGGCGCCGCACTGGCTCAAATGGGTGCATGACCGCCTCGGCTTCAGCGAAGCGCCGAGCGCTCAACCACCGACGGCGCAGGAAAGACGCCGATCCCATGACGATCAATAGGCCACTCAGCGTCATCGCCGGTGTCCAGGGCGCGCTGCCGCCCCATCGCTACACCCAGCAACAGATCACCGAGGCCTTCCTGGGCGTCCCGGCATTCGCCGGTCTCGGCGACGTCGTACGCGGACTGCATGAGAACGCCAAGGTGGAGGCCCGCCACCTGGTGCTTCCGATCGAAAGCTACCCGCCGCTGAACGACTTCGGCGACGCCAATGACATCTACCTTGAGCACGCTATGGATCTGGCCTGCGAGGCTCTGACAGCTGCGCTCGGCGAAGCAGGTTTGCGCCCAACCGATCTCGATATGATCATGACGACCACCGTCACCGGTGTCGCGGTGCCGTCACTGGACGCCCGCATCGTGGGCAGGTTAGGGCTTCGGCCTGACGTACGCCGGGTGCCGCTGTTCGGGCTGGGCTGTGTGGCTGGTGCAGCAGGTATCGCTCGAATGCACGACTACCTGGCCGGAGCACCCGATCACGTCGCCGCCTTGGTTTCGGTGGAACTGTGCTCGCTGACCTATCCGGCCGCCGAGCCGACGCTCGCCAGCCTGGTCGGTAGCGCCCTCTTCGGCGACGGTGCCGCGGCGGTGATCGCCGTGGGCGAGAATCGTGCCGCCAAGATCGACCCGGCCGGACCTGATGTGCTCGACTCGCTGAGCAGGATGTACCCCGACACGCTGGACACCATGGGATGGAAGGTCGGCCGGATGGGCTTTCAGCTCGTCCTCTCGCCAGAACTGCCCGAGCTCATCGACCGCTACCTAGCAGATGACGTGAACGGTTTCCTCGGCGATCACGGCCTCACCGTCCCCGACATCCAGACGTGGGTGTCACACCCCGGAGGCCCCAAGGTTATTGAGGCGATCACCGACACACTCGGACTCGCTGACGACGCCCTCGAGTTGACCTGGCAATCGCTTGCCGAGGTGGGCAACCTTTCATCGTCGTCGGTCCTGCACGTGCTGCGCGACACCCTTGCCGAGAAGCCCGATGCTGGAACACCGGGGCTGCTAATGGCGATGGGGCCCGGCTTCTGCAGCGAGCTCGTACTGCTTCGTTGGCGCTGAGAATGCTCGCCTACACCCTGCTGATCGCCGCGGTCGCCGTCGAACGCGTCGCAGAACTCGTGGTTTCCCAAAGGAATCTGAAGTGGAGTAGAGCACGCGGGGGCGTCGAGTTCGGCGCCGGACATTACCCGGCGATGGTGTTGCTGCACACTGCGCTGCTGGCAGGTTGCCTGTTGGAAGCCGCCCACCGCGAGTTCATTCCGGCACTGGGCTGGCCGATGCTCGCCGTGGTGATCGCCGCCCAGCTGCTGCGCTGGTGGTGCATCGGCACGCTGGGCCAGCAGTGGAACACCCGCGTGGTCGTCGTGCCCGGAGCCGGCCGGGTCACCGGTGGCCCGTACCGGTTTATTCCGCACCCCAACTATGTGGCAGTTGTCATCGAAGGCATCGCGCTGCCTCTGGTACACAGCGCATGGATCACCGCCGTGGTGTTCACCGTTCTCAACGCGGGGTTGTTGAGCGCCAGGATCTCGGTCGAGAACACCGCACTGGCATCCCTGACCACCGACCAGCGAGACGCTTGACGTGATCGATCTGGTGATCGCGGGGGGCGGGCCTGCAGGTCTGGCCACCGCTATTCACGCAGCCCGGGCGGGCCTTGAGGTCGTCGTGATCGAGCAGCGCGCCGGCCCGATCGACAAGGCCTGCGGTGAGGGGCTGATGCCGCACGCGGTGCGCCAGCTCGACCTGCTCGGGGCTCGGCCACCGGGAAAAAAATTCCGCGGTGTGTCCTATTTCGATGACAACCACTGCATCACAGCGGATTTCAAATCAGGCGCCGGGTTGGGCGTGCGGCGCAGTACCCTGCACGCGGCGCTGCAGCAGGAAGCGACTCGGGCAGGAATATCACTGGTGCATGCCAAGGTCGGCGCGATCGTCCAGGACGGCGAAACGGTAACGGTGAACGGGATTCGCGCCCGCTACCTGGCAGCCGCGGACGGTTTACACTCACCGATCCGGGCCAGCCTCGGCCTCCAAGGTCGGGCAACCGGTACCCGGCGCTGGGGCATCAAGCGGCACATCGCCGGCACACCGTGGAGCGACTGCGTCGAAGTGTATTGGTCGCAGCACACCGAGGCGTATGTGACGCCGGTCGCCGACGACTGCGTGGGCATTGCGATACTCACCTCACAGCAGGGTCGCTTCGACCAACACCTCGCCGCATTTCCGGCATTGCGCGAACGTATCGATGGTTGTCCGCACCAGTCCGACCGCGCTGCCGGCCCTCTGCGGCAAAAGGTGCGTAGCCGGGTAGCCGGCCGTGTGCTGCTGGTCGGCGACTCGGCCGGCTACGTCGACGCACTCACCGGAGAAGGGCTGGGGATGGCGTTCGCCGCGGCGCGGTTGCTGGTGGACAGTGTGCTCGCCGACCGTCCCGGTGACTACGAACGGCAGTGGCGCCGAACCACCCGCCGTTACCGGTTCATGACCGCAGCGATGCTGCACGCGAGCACGTCGCCGCTGCGCTCACTTGTAGTGCCGGCGGCCAACGGTATGCCGCGCGTGTTCACCGGCATGGTGAACCTGCTCGCTGACTAGAGCCGTGACGACGCCCGCGGACTGCACTGCGGAATGACCATGCCGCCCACTCGAGCCAGAGCACTGGAAACCCGGGGCGGGTGCCGCCACCCCGATGGTGTGTCCGTCGCGCCGCGCGTCGCAGTGGTAACAACCCGATCACTGAACCGCGCGCCCCGCGACCACGCCGCCGACCCCTGTTAGTTTCGCGGCCGTGGCATTCATCGGGCAGCGGGTCCGCTGCGTCGGCGCCCGACTGGCCGTCGTGGCGATACTCGCTGTCGGGTTGACGGTGGTTACCGATGAGCCACGAGCTGATGCATTCTCCAGCCCGGGCCTCCCCGTCGAGTACCTTGACATTCCGTCGCCGTCGATGGGACGCACCATCCGCGTAGAATTTCAGTACGGCGGGCCGCATTCGGTGCTATTGCTCGACGGCATGCGGGCCCAGGACGACTTCAACGGCTGGGACGCGGAAACCGCAGCGTTCGACTGGTTTAACCAATCCGGGGTATCGGTGATCATGCCGGTAGGTGGTCAATCCAGCTTCTACACCGATTGGTACCGGCCCGCCAAGAACCGCGCAGGCACAGTGACATACAAGTGGGAGACCTTCCTGACGCGGGAGCTACCGACCTGGCTGGCCACCTACCGAGGGCAGGATCCTTTCGGCAATGCCGTTGTCGGACTGTCGATGTCGGGCGGAAGTGCGCTGACGATGGCCGCCTGGTATCCGCGCCAGTACGTGTTCGCCGCCTCGTTGTCGGGCTACCTCAACCCATCGCGGGGCTTGTGGCCAACGCTGATCGACATCGCCATGCAAGACGCGGGCGGCTTCGACGCCGTCGACATGTGGGGCACACCAGGCTCAACGGCCTGGCAGCGAAACGACCCTATGCTCAACATCAACCGGCTCGTCGCTAACCACACCGCACTCTGGGTTTACTGCGGCAACGGGGTCAACTCGGACCTCGACAACACCAGTAACCTCGGCGTCAACTTCAGTGCTAGATACCTGGAGAACATCACCCTTTCCACCAACAAGGAGTTCCAGAGGAAGTACCTGGCTGCGAGCGGACGCAACGCGGTGTTCAACTTCCCGCCCAACGGAACCCACAGCTGGGCCTATTGGGCTGCGCAACTCCAGGCGATGAGAGCCGACATCGTGCGCATCCTCACCGCCCCGCCGCCAGCACCACCGCCGGCAGCAGCACCGGCAACGGCACCGGCCGGGTCAGCACCACTGGCCCCCGCAGCAGGCACAGCACCACCCGCCGCAGCCGCAGCAGGCACAGCACCACCCGCCGCAGCCGCAACAGGCACAGCACCACCAGCCACAGCGGCGTCACCCGCAACAGGCACAGCACCAACAGCCACAGCGGCGTCACCCGCCACCGCCGCAGCACCACCGGCCATAGCCACAGCCACAGCCACAGCGCCGGGTTAGCCGCTGCTTGAACTAGGGCTCGCGCAGCGTCGACCAGAAATTCGTGTCGTCGGTCTGCGAACCGAGCAGTACCTCGCAGGGAAATCCCTTCGCCGCCTCGGCGGACGCAGACTGTCGCGGGAAGTGTCGCTACCGGGAGTAATCCGTACTCAACCAGCGCTGTGGGCGCATCCGGATGATGATGGAGGTCTGCGCCAAGTTTTGCTCGGCGAACATTGCGCCCGCCTCCTCGCCGAGGTAGCACATCGCGATCGCACGAACGTCGGCCTCTTGGGCGGGGCCAATGCCGGTGACCGCACCTTCGGCAGTCACGTACTTGTAGGGTGGTTGTTCGTCATGCGCCGTGATGACGAACCGCCCTGCCCCACGAATCAGCTTGTTTTTCAAGGACTCTGACTCAGTCCACAGTAATGCTTCACCGCCCGGCCGGTAGCCGTACCAGATGGGTACCGCCAGCGGAGCGCGGTCAGCTCGCTCGACGGCGATCACGCCCACGTGAACGCCAGCCAGGTATAGCTCACGCTCATCACGGGTCATCTTTGCCATGTCAGTTGCCAACGGCTGCGAGTGCCGGCGCATTCCCGTCAGTTGGTGGACACCAACTCGAAGACTGGTATGAGGCGGTCGGTTCGTGTCTCATAGTCGGAGAAACCGGGTGCACGTTCAGCGACGACAGCGTAGATGCTGTCCCGTTCGTCTCGGGGCAACTCCCGCGCGGTGGCGCTTCTCGGCGGGTCGGAGCCGATCTCGATACTGGCGGCTGGGTGAGCCCGGATGTTGAACGCCCAGGCAGGATCCCGTTCTCGGGCTGCCGACGAGCCGACAACGTAGATTTTGGCGTCGATATCGAAGTAGGCCACCGGGTTGACCCGCAGTGCGCCGCTTTTGGCGCCGGTCGAGGTGAGCAGCAGCAACGGAAAGCCCGTGAACTGGCCGCCCACCTTGCCACCGTCGGCACGGAACTCATCGATAATGCATTGGTTGAAATCGCGTTCTTCGCTCGTCGTATTCTCGGCCATGAACCATCGTGGCACGCAGCGGGGCTTCGCCGCAGTTCGTGTCGTGATCCCTACCGATGA
>DAOUYK010000009.1 GCA_030666145.1 Mycolicibacterium sp.
TCTCAGTGCGACCACCGAAGACACCGAGAAGCTCGCCTTCGCGGTCAAATCGACCGCTACCCCCGTCCGCGTCCAATCGACCGCTACCGCCGTCCGCGTCCAATCGACCGCTACCGCCGTCCGCGTCCAATCGACCGCTACCGCCGTCCGTGTCCTTCACGATTGTGATTATGTCCTGCGCTAGCGTGGGCACCAATGGCGAACACAACTACGCGGCTGACCAACGACGCGCTGGCGTTTCTGACCGAACGTCATCTGGCCATGCTCACCACGCTGCGGTCGGACCAGTCGCCACACGTAGTCGCAGTCGGTTTCACCTTCGATCCGATGACACACATAGCCCGGGTCATCACGTCGGGCGGCTCCCAGAAGGCGGTCAATGCCGACCAACGCGGCGTAGCGGTACTCAGCCAGGTCGACGGCGCTCGCTGGCTGTCCCTGGAGGGCAAGGCCAGCGTCCAGACTGACCTAGAGCCCGTCCGCGACGCCGAACTGCGCTACGCGCAGCGCTACCGCACTCCGCGCCCCAACCCCAAACGCGTGGTGATAGAAGTGCGCATCGAGCGGGTGCTGGGGTCGTTGGATCTACTGGACCGCGGAAGCGACTAAGCCTGATCAAGGCACCGATATCACGGTGAGGTCGCGCGGGCGACTGTTCACCGATAATGCGCCGTCGGCGGTGACGATCACGATGTCCTCGATGCGCGCGCCCCACTGCCCGGGGAAGTAGATGCCTGGCTCCACCGAGAACGCCATCCCCTCCTGCAGCGGCAGCGAGTTACCGGCCACGATGTAGGGCTCCTCATGTACTGACAGACCTATACCGTGTCCGGTGCGGTGCACGAATGCCTCCGCCAGACCCTCGGCCGCGAGCACATCGCGTGCGGCGGTGTCGACCTCTTCGGCGGTCACCCCCGGCCTCACTGCGTCGACCGCCGCGCAATGTGCCCGCTGCAACACCGCATACCGCCGGGCGATCTCAGCATCGGGTGCGCCGAGGCTGTAGGTACGGGTGCAGTCAGAGTTGTAGCCCGGTTCGCAGGGTCCCCCGATATCAATCACGACGACGTCGCCGGCCTGCAGTTCACGATCTGAGCACTCGTGATGCGGGTCCGCGCCGTGGGGACCCGAACCTACGATGATGAATGCCACCTCCGAATGTCCTTCGGCGACAATCGCTTCAGCGATGTCGGCGGCCACCTGGGATTCGGTGCGCCCGGGCGCCAGGAACCCCGGCACTCGCGCGTGCACCCGGTCAATGGCCGCCCCGGCCTTGCGTAGTGCCTCTACCTCCGCGGGATCCTTGATCATCCGCAACGTGCGCAGCACGTCGGTAGCCAGCACCGGCACCTCGCTGAGTAGGTCGGCAAACGGCAGCAGGTGCAGGGCCGGCATCGAGTCGGTGACGGCGACCGCGACGTCCGCGCCACCGAGAGCGTCGATCACCAGGCAGTAGGGGTCCTCACCGTCCACCCAGTCACGCACCGTGACACCGAGCCCGGGCAATGCAGACTCCTCAAGCGACGCGAGTTCCAGGCGTGGCAGCACGATCGTCGGTTCGCCGCCGGCAGGCAGCACCAAGGCGGTCAGTCGTTCGAAGGTCTGCGCGCGCGACCCGACGAGGTAGCGCAGATCATAGCCGGGCGTGACGATCAGACCTCCGAGCCCAGAGTTGGCGGCAGCGAGGGCCGCGGCGGCCAGCCGCCGGGCGTACACATCGGTGCCGAATCGACCTTGCGTCATACGGTTCAGGCTAATCCCGGGCGTCATCCCCTTCGCGAGCAGACGCAATGTCGCAGAAACCATGGCCGGTCCCCGATAGTCGGTCCACTGGACTCGTTCACGGGGGACACGCCAACCATCCTTGAATGCCCGCGAGTTCGGGGGTAAGAGGGCCGCGAATCTGGCCTGGCAGGATGGCGCGCATGACCTACGGCGAGGACCGAAAGATCCCGAATGAGTAAGGCCCCCCTGCTGCTCCTCGACGGCGCCAGCATGTGGTTCCGCTCCTACTACGGGCTTCCGTCCTCGATCACCGCACCCGACGGCCGGCCAGTCAATGCGCTTCGTGGCTTCCTGGACGCCGTCGCGACTCTGATCGCGCGCGAGAGACCGCACCGCCTGGTCGTGTGCCGTGACGACGACTGGCGCCCGCAGTGGCGCATCGACCTGATCCCGTCCTACAAAGCCCAGCGTGTCGCCACTCCCGCCGACCAAGCGAACCCCGGAGAGGAACCTGACTTAGAGGACATCCCTGACGATCTGACCCCGCAGGTCGACATGATCTTCGAGCTCCTTGCCGCATTCGGGATCGCCACAGCAGGGGCACCGGACGCCGAGGCCGACGATGTGTTGGGCACACTCGCGGATCGGGAACGTCGCGACCCCGTCGTGGTCGTCAGCGGTGACCGCGACCTCTTCCAGGTTGTGCGCGACGAGCCGGTACCGGTGCGCGTGTTGTATCTCGGCCGAGGCCTAGCCAAGGCGACGGCCTACGGACCTGGCGAGGTCGCTGAGACTTACGGGGTGTCCGTCGAACGTGCCGGGCCAGCGTACGCAGAACTGGCGCTGCTGCGCGGCGACCCGTCCGACGGGCTGCCCGGCGTGCCAGGGATCGGGGAGAAGACCGCGGCGACGCTGTTGGCTCGGCATGGATCCCTCGAACAGATCCTCATCGCCAGCCGAGACCCGGACTCCACGCTCTCGAAGGCTCATCGCACTAAGCTGCTGACCGCCGCTGACTACATCGAGAAAGCAGAACCCGTGGTGCGGGTCGCCACCAATGCCGACGTCACGATGTCCACCGAGACCGACGCGCTACCCCTGGTCGCCGCACAGCCACGCGAAGTCGCCGAACTCGCGCAACACTACGGCGTGTCGTCATCGATCAGGCGGCTGCAGAAGTCGCTCGACGATCTACCCGGCTGATCTCGGCTATAGGACTGCCGCTACTTCGGGCGGCCTACCTCATAGGTTCCATCGTTGTCCTGGAACGTCACGGTCACCTGGCGTTTGGTGCCGTCGATACTGACCTCACAGTTGAAGGTGTCCCCTTTTTTCACCGTGGGGCTCACGCCGTCGTTGCATTTGACGCCGCTGACGTTCTTGGCGCCGTAACCGTTGGTCTCATTGGTCAGGATCTTCTGGACACCTGATTGCGCGGCGTTGACATCCAGCTTGGTGGTCACGAAGAAACCCGGTTTCCAAAAGCCGAGCAACAGGACCACGACGACGATGACGGCGGCGAGCAGACCGACGACACCCCCGATGACGGCCAGAGAACGCTTCGAGCTCGCCTCGGAACCAGGCGCAGGATATGCACCGCCAGGGTACTGTCCGTACTGCCCCGGCTGCAGCCCATACTGGCCGGGCTGACCGGGCTGCTGACCATACTGACCTGGGGGCTGCCCGTACTGGCCGGGCTGCCCCGGCTGCTGCCCATACTGGCCGGGCTGCTGACCGTACTGGCCGGGCGGCGGGTAACCGGCGGGGCTGTACTCGGTCGTCTGCTGGCCGTACTGGTCACCCGGCTGGTACTGCTGCGGGGCGTACGGCGGCGGCTGAGTGGGCTGCTGGTATTGCTGGTACTGCTGCGGCGTGTACGCCGGCGGCTGCCACGACGGCTGCTCGCCGCCCTGAGCTTGGGGCTGCTCAGATCCCGGGGTGGGCGGCTGCCACTCCTGGCTGCCAGCCGATTCGCCGGCCGATTCACCGGCCGATTCACCGGCCGATTCGCCAGCCGATTCGTCGGCCGGCTTCGTCGGGTCAGATCCCTGCGGTCCGCTCATTTCTCTCCTTGCTCATCCGCGGCTGAAGTGCCGGTGTCTGGCCTGCTGCCACACACTACCCCGCATCAACAGCTACGACGCCGCGGCGAAGGTCGTTTATCGCGCGTTTCGCGGTCGCCCGCAACGTCGGTGAGGGAGCGGCGTTGCGGACCTGGTCTGCCAAGTCCAGCACCTGACGGCACCACCTCACAAAGTCGCCCGCCGACATCGGGGACCTGCGGCCTCCGGTCGTGGCAGTGCTAGCGGCCTCGAGCGCCGAGGCCAGGTCGCCGGTACGGACCCACTTATGAATCGCAGCGACGAAACCGTCGTCGGGTTCGCGGCTCTGCGCGATTCGGTACCGTTGCTCATCAGCGCGCAATTCGGTCCACAACCTGCGGGTTTGATTCAACGCCCTGCGTAAGCGACCGCTGGGAAGGTGGGAGCCGTCCGTTGGCCCCTGTCCCTCGCGACGAGACTCATAGAGCACCGTCGACAGCGCAGCGGCAAGCTCGGCCGCGTCCAGTCCGTCCCACACGCCGGCGCGCAGGCACTCGGCCACCAGCAGGTCGCTTTCGCTGTAGATGCGAGCCAACAGTCTGCCGTCATCGGTCACTGTGGGGTTCACCGAACTATCGTTCGGAACCGCCGTGTCCGCGCCCGCGGCGATGAATCCACGCTCGGTGAGCAACACCACGATCCGATAGAAGGTCTGTGCCAGGGAATTCGTTGCGTCAGCAATCTTGTTGCGCAATAGTTCGTTGTCACGTTCGACCTTCAGGTAGCGCTCGGCCACGCGTGCCTTGTCCTCCCGGTCAGGCAGGTGATGAGCACGATGAGCGCGCACCCGGTCACGCAGTGAGGCCAATTCGGGATCGATGTCAGGCTCGGGTGGCGGACCACTTCTGCGGCCCCGGACCGAAGGGGCGTCACTACCGGCGGCGGAGCGCAAAGCCGACGCCAGGTCGCGCCTCGCCCGCGGATTGCGATGCTCAACCCGCTTTGGTAGCGGCATCGAACCCATCGGCCCAGAAGCACTCGAATAGTCCGCAGATGAGATCCGGCCTGCCCAACGGTGTTCGGACAGCACCAACGGCCTCGGATCGTCGTCATTTCGCGCGGGCTCGAGCACGACCGCCAAGCCGCAGCGACGCCCGTGGGTGATGGTGATGATGTCCCCGCGACGCAGTGCGCTAAGCGCTTCGTTGGCCACCTGGCGACGTTGTAGCCGCGACGCACGCGACTGAGCGCGCTCCCGTTGCGAGATTTGTGCCCGCAACCGGACGTAGTCAAGGATCGCCGAATTCGGTCCGCCGAGCTCGGCTGCCAGCTCGCCAAGAAGCCGCTCTCCGCGCTCGACCCCGCGCACCAGACCGACCACCGACCGGTCGGCTTGATACTGCGCGAAAGACCGTTCCAACAGCTGGTGAGCCTGCTGCGGACCCATCTGGTGCACCAGATTGATGGTCATGTTGTAGGTAGGTGCGAACGAACTCCGCAACGGAAAGGTCCGGGTCGAAGCAAGTCCCGCGATCTCGGCCGGGTCGGCGGTGCTCTCCCGGGGGGTCCACAACACCACCGCATGGCCCTCGACGTCGATGCCACGACGCCCCGCGCGGCCGGTGAGCTGGGTGTACTCCCCCGGGGTCAACGGCATGTGCTGCTCGCCATTGAACTTGACCAGGCGCTCCAACACCACCGTGCGGGCCGGCATGTTGATCCCCAGAGCCAGTGTCTCCGTGGCGAATACAGCTTTGACCAAGCCGGCGGTGAACAACTCCTCCACGGTGTGACGGAAGACCGGCAACATGCCTGCATGATGGGCAGCCAGACCGCGAAGCAACGCCTCGCGCCACTCGTGGAAGTCCAGCACGATCAAATCGGAGTCGTTGAGGTCGGCCGTTCGGCGGTCGACGGTCTCGGCGATTCGACCTCGCTCCTCCTCGGTGGTCAGTCGCAACGATGAGCGCAGGCACTGCTTGACCGCGGAATCGCAACCCGCCCGGGAGAAAATAAACGTGATTGCCGGCAGCAGTCCGCCGCGCTCGAGTACCGCCATTACCTCAGACCTCCCAGGCGTGCGGTACAGGTTCGGCCGGCCCGGCCGGCCCCGGCCTCGACCTCGCGGCTGCCAGTCCGAGAGCCGGTCAGCTTCGCGCCTATGCGCAATGTGGCGTAGCAACTCCGGGTCTACCAGCAGATCCCGGCCCGCCTTGGCCGAACCAGATGCCCGGTAGTCAAACAGGTCGAGCAGTCGCTTGCCGACCATCACATGCTGCCACAGCGGTACCGGGCGGTCCTCGTCTACGACAACAGTGGTATCGCCGCGGACAGTCTGGATCCAGCCGCCGAACTCTTCGGCATTGCTCACTGTCGCGGACAAGCTCACCAGTCTGACGTCATCGGATAGGTGCAGAATCACTTCTTCCCAAACCGCCCCGCGCATTCGGTCCGCCAAAAAATGCACTTCATCCATCACCACGTAGGAAAGCCCTTGCAAGGCAGGAGAATCCGCGTAGAGCATGTTGCGCAGGACTTCGGTCGTCATCACCACGACATCGGCGTCGCCGTTGATGGCTTGATCACCGGTGAGTAGTCCGATGCGCTGCGGTCCGTACCGACGCACCAGATCGCTATGCTTTTGGTTGCTCAGCGCCTTGATCGGCGTGGTGTAGAAGCATTTCCGGCCTGCAGCCATCGCAAGGTGTACCGCAAACTCTCCGACAACCGTCTTGCCCGCTCCCGTCGGCGCGCACACCAGCACCCCGTGGCCCTGTGCCAGCGCCTCGCAGGCGCGGCGCTGGAAACCGTCCATGGTGAACGGCAGTTGCGAGGCGAATTCAGCGACTGCGTTTTGAGGGGGCACCGCGGTCTCAGGTCGCGTCTTCATCGACCACGAGCCGTGACGGAGCGGGCACAGGTGAGGGCGCATCGACGGTGTCAGCTGGACCGATCGGCGCGCCCTCGTCGTCGGCGACCTCGGCGAGCCCGGCGCGGCGCGCTTTGCGCCTGTCATTCAACCGCGCGATCTGGATAGAGACTTCCAGTAGCAAGGTGAGCGCCAATGCCAGCGCCAGCATCGAGAATGGATCCGATCCGGGCGTGGCGAACGCCGCGAAGATGAACAGTCCCATGATCAGACCCCGGCGCCAGGCCTTGAGACGCTCGTAGGTGAGGACGCCGATGAGGTTCAACATGATGATCAACAGCGGGAATTCGAAGCTGATCCCGAACACCAACAGCAGGTTGATCAGGAAGCCGAAGTATTGGTCACCCGACAGTGCGGTTATCTGCACGTCACTGCCGACGCTCAACAAGAATCCCAGTGCCTTCGAAAGCACTACGTAGGCCAGCACTGCGCCCGCGACAAACAGCATCGCTCCCACCACTACGAACGCCAACGAGAACCGGCGTTCCTTTTGATACAGCCCGGGAGTGATGAACGCCCACAACTGGTACAACCAAACCGGGCAGGCCAAGACCAGACCCGCGGTCAGCGCTACTTTCAGGCGCAACATGAACTGGTCGAACGGCCCGGTCGCCAGCAGCCGACACTGGCCCTCGGGAGCGATGGTGGCGCGCGCCGACTCCGACAGCGCACAGTAGGGCCCGCGTAGCCAATCGCCGAGACTAGGCATCCCAAACGCACTATGGCTGAACCAGATGAATCCCAGGATCGTCGCCACCACGACGGCAAAAACAGCGATCAAGAGCCGGCCGCGCAACTCTGTGAGGTGGTCGACCAACGACATCGTGCCGTCAGGATTGACCCGCGAACGTCGCTGACGGGGGTCAAGCTTGTTGAGGAATGCCGGCATCTGCACTTCAGGTTGCCTAGGTGCTGCTCACAGGCGCGAACTCACCACGCGAGCACGGCACCCGCGAGCCGAGTGACTGGTCAGGCCGGGCGCTTGTCCGACGAAGGGTCGGCAGCTGCCTGCGTGGCAGCGCCGCCGGTGGGGCCGTCAGCCCGCTCTGAAGCAATCTGATTCGGCGTCTCCGGCTTGGACTCAGTCTGCATCTCCTTGATCTCGGACTTGAAGATGCGCATCGACTTACCCAAGGAGCGTGCCGCGTCCGGGAGTTTCTTGGCGCCGAACAGCAGCACGAACACGGCGATGACGATGACCCAGTGCCAGGGTTGTAGACCACCCAATTTGGTTACCTCCAGACGTCTGCACCGAGTCTACCCGCCTATCGGGTCGGTACCGAACCGATAGGCGTCCAATGCGGCGGCAGCGGACTGCCGGACCCGCTCAGCGAGCTGTTGCGGCTCGCGCACCCGCACAGCTGAACCGAATCCCAGGACGAAGCGTGCCATCCACGGGTCGGAGGCATAGGTCATGGCCGCCTCGCACGAACCGTCGGGAAACTCCTGCAACAACCGCAGCGGGTAGTAGTCGAACATCCACGCCGCCGATCGCTCCACGTGAAGCGTCGCCGTCGGCAGAGACGGATCGGCCGTGTCGGGATCGAACAGCGACGTATCCGGCCCCGCCTGGACCGCGGGCGGTGGCGGCGTCGAGGGCTCGTCGAGCACTCTCGCCTCGAGGATCCGGTCGAGGCGGAACAGCCGAATACCCTCGGCCGACCGGCACCACGCCTCCACATAGCTGTGGTCAGCGACCAGGACAACACGAATCGGGTCGACCACACGACTGGATAGCGTGTCGCGCGACGCCGAGCAGTAATCGATCGCCAACGCCTGGTCGGTGCGCACCGCGGTCCGTACCGCGGCGGCTGCCTCGCTTTCGGACGGTGCAGGCCTGTCCCTCGTACCTTCGGCGTCGTGAGCGGCTTTGCCCGTCACCGATTCGATCTTGGCGATGGCGCTGCGCGCCGCTTCAGGATCCACCACCCCAGGCACATCCAGGAGCGCACGTAGGGCCACCAGTACGCCCGTGGCCTCCGGCGACGTCAGCTTTAGTGGATGGTCGATTCCCGCCGTGAACGTGACCTCAATACTGTCACCGGAGAACTCGAAGTCGATCAGATCGCCCGGTCCGTATCCGGGCAGACCGCACATCCATAGCTGGTTGAGATCATCGCGGAGCTGCTTGACGCTGACACCAAGGTCCGCGGCCGCCTCGGAGTAGGTGATCCTCGGGTTGGCCTGGAAGTAGGGCACCATGTTCAGCAACCGCACCAGCCGCCTGTTGACAACACTCATGAGCGATCCGCCTGCGCTACTCGCTGGCCCCTCATGCGCGATCCGCCTGCGCTACTCGCTGGCCCCTCATGCGCGATCCGCCTGCGCTTCCAACCGAGAGATGACGTCCTGGCGCAGCGAGGCCGGCTCGAACACCACCGCGTCGGCCCCGTAGCTGGCGATCTCCCGCGCCAACCGGTCGAACATGTCGATGTCCAGCGTGAGCTCCTCTCCAGCGCGCCGGCCTAGGGTCCGCGCACTGCCGGCCGTGGCCCGACGACGCAAGGTCGTCGCCCTTCCGTCGGCAACCCACACGGTGGCCTGCCCGGACACCGGCCAGGCGCCCACCACCCGGTCGACGATTTCACGCAGGTCCAATCCTTCGGGCCTGCTGACCGGGCCGGGCTCACCGATCGGCGTCACTTCGGCACCAATCCGCGAGAGCCGAAACGTGCGAACGGCATCGCGGTCGCGGTCGTGGCCGACCAAGTACCAGCGGCCTCTGTCTGTGACCACACCCCATGGCTCCGCCGTGCGCAGGACGTACGGTTCGGTTCTCGATGGACGGTGCGGAAATTGCACAACGTGCCCGGAGTCAATGGCGGACAACAACATTCCCAGCACTTCCTCCGAACCGCGCAGTCCGGGCAGTGCGGCCGTCGAGGTGATCGCGATATCGGCGTCCCCGGCTTCAATGTCTATGCCGGCCGCCCGCAACTTCAGCACCGCGCCCTGGGTCGCGGTAATGAGTTCAGGTGACGCCCACAGCTGCGTCGCTACCGCGACCGCGGCCGCCTCATCGGCGGTCAGCTTCACCGCGGGTAGTGCATAAGCCTCGCGGCTGATGCGATAGCCCTCGACCGGGTTCGTCAGCGACACTCGCCCGGTCTCGAGCGGGATACCCAGGTCCCGCAGTTCGTTCTTGTCGCGTTCGAACATCCGCGAGAACGCCTCGTCGTTGGCGTCCTCGGAGTAACCGGACACGATTTCGCGGATCCGGTCGGCAGTGATGAAGGTGCGCGTGGACAGCAACGCGATGACAAGGTTCATCAGCCGTTCGACTTTCGAGACCCCCACGGGTTAGAGCTTAAGGGGTATCGAGGATCCGTCGGACAGCTAATGTTGCGCGCCGACAGGTCCTACTCGATGAGTACCTGCGCGAAATTGAGCCCCCACTGGGACAGCGCTGAAATTCGGAGCTGTGCGGCGCGCACCTGCACGCCGACCGATCACATGCTCGTGATGAGTCTTTTGACCCGCTCATCGACAGACCGGAAGGGATCTTTGCACAACACGGTTCGCTGTGCCTGGTCGTTGAGCTTGAGGTGCACCCAGTCGACGGTGAAGTCCCGGCCGGCTTCCTGCGCCGCGCTGATGAATTCGCCGCGCAGCTTGGCTCGGGTGGTCTGCGGCGGAGTATCGACCGCGGCCTCGATCTCCTCGTCAGTGGTTATCCGAGCCGCCAGGCCCTTGCGTTGCAGCAGGTCGAACACCCCGCGACCCCGTTTGATGTCGTGATAGGCCAGATCGAGCTGGCTGATCTTGGGGTCGGATAGCTCCATGTTGTAGCGGTCCTGATAGCGCTGGAACAGCTTGCGCTTTATCACCCAGTCGATTTCGGTGTCGACCTTGGCGAAGTCCTGGCTCTCCACCGCGTCGAGTTGACGGCCCCACAGCTCAACGACTTGGGAGATTTGCGCGTTCGCTTCACGGGTCTGCAAGTAGTCCGCCGCGCGGGAGTGGTACTCACGCTGGATGTCCAGCGCGCTAGCCTGCCTGCCGCCGGCCAGCCGCACCGGCCGCCGACCGGTGAGATCGTGGCTGACCTCGCGGATAGCGCGAATCGGGTTATCCAACGAGAAGTCACGGAACGCCACACCGGCCTCGATCATCTCCAGGACCAACGATGCCGAGCCCACCTTGAGCATCGTGGTGGGCTCACTCATGTTGGAGTCGCCGACGATGACGTGCAGGCGGCGGTACTTTTCGGCATCAGCGTGCGGCTCGTCGCGCGTGTTGATGATCGGACGCGAGCGGGTCGTCGCGCTCGACACGCCCTCCCAGATGTGCTCGGCCCGCTGCGACAGACAGAACGCCGCCGCCTTGGGAGTCTGTAGAACTTTGCCCGCGCCGCAGATCAGCTGGCGGGTGACCAGGAAAGGCAAAAGCACATCGGAAATACGGGAGAACTCGCCGGCACGCACGATGAGGTAGTTCTCGTGGCAGCCATAGGAATTACCCGCGGAGTCGGTGTTGTTCTTGAAAAGGTAAATGTCACCGCCGATGCCTTCGTCGGCGAGACGCTGTTCGGCATCCACCAGCAGGTCTTCGAGCACCCGTTCACCCGCACGGTCGTGAGTCACCAACTGCATCAGGCTGTCGCACTCGGCGGTGGCATACTCCGGGTGACTGCCCACGTCGAGATACAGACGGGCACCGTTTCGGAGGAAGACGTTGCTGCTGCGGCCCCATGACACGACCCGCCGGAACAAATAGCGGGCGACTTCGTCGGGACTGAGCCGGCGATGGCCGTGAAACGTGCAGGTGACACCGAATTCGGTCTCGATGCCCATGATTCGCCGCTGCACCCCATTGAGACTACTTGCTGGGTAGCGGGCACCTCAGCTGGACCACGCCGATGAGCATCGATGTGAAGAGCAAACAACAAAAAAGGCGGCGCGACGAAATCATCGTGACCACCACTGTATGGGCACCATAGTCGACACGCCAGAGGCAACCACGCCCCTGCTACCAGCTCAAAACATCAAGAGCTGTCATCGTCTCCGGTGTCGGCGGCGGGGACCGCGTCCTTCGATTCACGCTCGGGCAAAAGCGCTTCCAGCGCCGCACCGGTGATGCGGCGGAACGCCCTCCGAGGCCGGTCGGCCTTGAGATGTGCAACTTCCAGTGTGGAAGGCCCCAGCGCACGCGGCTCGCTTCCGTCGCTGCTGGCGCTGAGCGCCCCCACCGCGATAGCCACCGCATCAGCCAAGCTGGCGTTCTCGGTATAGATACTGTCCAGCGCCGCGGCGATCGGCTCAGTGGCACCGCCCATCACAACAAAATGTGGCTCATCGGCGATCGAACCGTCGTAGGTGATGCGGTACAGCTCAGGGGCTTTGGTCTCGCCGTGGTGGGCGACTTCGGCCACGCACAACTCCACCTCGTAGGGCTTGGCCTGCTCGGTGAAGATAGTGCCTAACGTCTGGGCGTAAACGTTGGCCAGCTGACGGCCGGTCACATCGCGGCGCGAGTACGCATAGCCCTGGGTGTCGGCGAACCGGATTCCGCCGCTGCGCAGGTTGTTGAACTCGTTGAAGCGCCCGACGGCGGCGAACCCGATCCGGTCATAGAGTTCGCTGACCTTCTGCAACGACCGAGACGGGTTCTCCGCGACGAACAGCACCCCGTCGGCATAAGCCAGCACGACCACGCTGCGACCCCTGGCGATGCCCTTGCGGGCAAGCTCAGAACGCTCACGCATCGCCTGCTCAGGCGAGATGAAATAAGGGAAGCTCACGAATCCTCCCCTAGGGCCTCGGCATCAAGGCCGAATGTGTTTACCCGCGAACGATTCTCGATGATCTCCCGGCAGACCTCGGCAATTTGCCGCTCAGCCACATCGGCGGCGCCATCGATACTGATTGTCACAGCCGTCGGATAGATGCCCCGCACCAGATCGGGCCCGCCAGTCGCCGAGTCGTCGTCGGCGGCGTCGTAGAGCGACTCGATCGCGACCCGGAGCGCCGAGTCGGCATCCACTACCCGTGAGTAAAGTTTCTTCATCGACGACTTGGCGAATACCGACCCGGACCCAACCGACTGATAGCCCTCTTCCTCTAAGTTCCAACCGCCAGCAGCGTCGAACGACACTATCCGGCCTGCGCCTTCGGGTTTCGGGTCGTCGAGGTCGTATCCGGCGAGCAAGGGCAGTGCGACGAAACCCTGTAACGCCGCACCCAGGTTGCTGCGCACCATGGTGGCCAGTCTGTTGACCTTGCCGGGGAACGTCAGCGCTACCCCTTCGAGCTTCTCGTAGTGCTCGAGTTCGACGGCGTATAGCCGAGCAAACTCGACCGCGATCGCAGCCGTACCGGCGATACCCGTGACGGTGTAGTCGTCAGTGATGTACACCTTCTGTACATCACGGCTGGCGATCATGTGCCCTTGGGTTGCCCGCCGGTCTCCAGCCATGACGACGCCGCCCGGATACTTCAACGCCACGATGGTGGTGCCGTGAGGCAGTGCGTCCGTCGGCGCCGGCCCAGCCCCGGGCAACAGCTGGGGCGCCTGATTGCGAAGGAAATCCGAGAATGACGACAAATTCACCCCGCCCTGTGACACTCCTTGCCGAAAGGCGCTAAACGCTTCGGGTAATGGTGATTGTTCGCGGTGCGGCCAGCTCACTGGCCGCCCTTCTGGACGTAAGCACGTACGAAGTCCTCGGCGTTCTCCTCCAGCACATCGTCGATCTCGTCAAGCAGGTCGTCGGTTTCATCGGTCAGCTTCTCGCGGCGCTCCTGGCCGGCGGCCGTGCCACCGGTGGGGTCTTCGTCCTCTCCGCCCCCACCGCCACGCTTGCTCTGCTCTTGGGCCATTGCTGCCTCCTGCGTATGTCTTGTCCCGTGGAGGCGCGTTGTGCAGCGCACCCGGGTTCCTCCACACTACCGGTCGGCAGCGAGGTCGCCGGGTCCGGTCGTCAGCTGCTCAACGAGTTCCGAGGCACTGTCGACGGCATCCAGCAGTGCGCCCACATGCGCCTTGCTGCCGCGCAATGGCTCGAGTGTGGGGATCCGCACCAGCGAATCGCCGCCGAGATCGAAGATCACTGAGTCCCAGCTCGCGGCGGCAATGTCGGCACCGAAACGCCGTAGACACTCACCACGGAAGTAGGCACGGGTGTCGGTCGGCGGGTTGTCCACGGCGTCGAGCACCTCCTGCTCGGTTACCAACCGCTGCATCGAGCCCCGGGCCACGAGCCGGTTGTAGAGGCCTTTGTCAAGGCGGACATCGGAGTACTGCAGGTCAACGAGGTGCAGTCGCGGTGCCGACCAGCTGAGGTTCTCCCGGTGCCGGAAGCCGTTGATTAGCCGTAGCTTGGCCGGCCAATCCAACAGGTCGGCGCACTCCATGGGATCGCGCTCGAGCAGGTCGAGAACATGCGCCCACGTCTCGACGACGTGGGCGGCGCGCGGGTCGGGATCGCCGCTGTCAACGAGCTTCGCGACCCGGTCCAGATAGATCCGCTGCAACGCAAGGCCGGTGAGTTCGCGACCGTCTGCCAGGGCAACGGTGGCACGCAACGACGGGTCCCGGCTGATGACGTGCACAGCATGCACCGGGCGAGCCAGCATCAGGTCGCTGAGGTCGATCCCCTCCTCTATGAGGTCGAGCACCAACGCCGTCGCACCGACCTTCAGGTAGGTCGAGGTCTCGGCCAGGTTGGCGTCACCGATGATGACGTGCAGGCGCCGATACTTATCGGCGTCGGCGTGGGGTTCGTCGCGGGTGTTGATGATGCCGCGCTTAAGGGTCGTCTCCAGGCCGACCTCGACCTCGATGTAATCGGCACGCTGGCACAACTGGAAGCCGGGCTCATCGCCAGAAACGCCGATACCAACTCGACCCGACCCGGTGACCACCTGGCGAGACACCAGGAACGGCGTCAAGCCTGCGATAACGGCCGAGAACGGCGTCTGGCGCGACATCAAATAGTTTTCGTGCGATCCGTACGACGCGCCCTTGCCGTCGACGTTGTTCTTGTAGAGCTGCAGCTTGGCCGCGCCCGGGACGCTCGCTACATGACGAGCAGCGGCTTCCATCACCCGTTCGCCGGCTTTGTCCCAGATCACGGCGTCCATCGGATCTGTGCACTCCGGCGCCGAGTACTCGGGATGGGCATGGTCGACATAGAGTCGCGCGCCGTTGATCAGGATCATGTTGGCAGCGCCGACCTCGTCGGCGTCTACCACCGGCGGCGGAGCCGAAGAGCGGCTCAGATCAAATCCACGTGCGTCCCGCATCGGGGATTCGACCTCGTAGTCCCAGCGGGTGCGCTTGGCGCGCTGGAGTCCCGCAGCCGCCGCATAGGCCAACACTGCCTGGGTGGAAGTCAGGATCGGATTGGCGGCCGGGTCGGACGGCGATGAGATGCCGTACTCGACCTCCGTTCCGATGATCCGTTGCATGCCAGCCAGCGTAGAGGGACGACCACGCCGCTGATGCGACGGGTTTGGCGCCGAGGTGATCTACCAGCCAGGACAGCGCGCCGGAGTGCCCATACCGGCCAGCGCACACTCAGCCACCACTGACCACCTCCCAGCTGTCCTCGCTGTCCGGCCCTCCGGCGGTCACTCTGACCGGCCGGATGTCGCCACGTCGATCCGATGCGTCACACTCGAACGACTCACCGACGGCCACCACCTTCAGACCGCGGCCGCAGCTGACCGTGACGCCGAACCCGTATTTCTTCGAGACCTCCCTGGAAAGTCCTTTTCCTGTCTCGGCGAGGTCGAAGACCACGTCGACTGTGGCGAAGTCGGCGTTGTATGCGTCGTCGGTGAACTTCACCTCCACACGCACATCGTTGCCTTCGACATCGGCGATGCAGTTGAAGCTGGAACCAGCTTTGGGCGAACCTGACGGCCGGGGGCATTCGACCGTCGACACCTGCCGCGCCATTGGCGAGTACTGCTTATTGAGCTCGTCGGCGATCGCCGACTCGAGTTTCTTATAGTCCGGACCACCCGATGAAAGGGAGAACTGGCATCCGGCAGCCACCGGGACCAGCAGCAGCAGGGCCAGCAGCGAGCGTGGGCTTCTCACATCTCGTACGGTACCGTCCGCAGTGCCCAAACTGAATGGCCGACAACCGCTTAGCCAGCACCATCTGAATCCCGCCAACTCGAATCCAGAGGCACTAGGTTTATTGCGGTGAAGGATTTCCGAGGCAGACGCTACGGCGAAGTCCTCCTGGTAGGTGTCGGCACCGACTCTGGAGGCGGACCGTACGCCACCGTCTACAACACGTTCGGGCTCAACGACTGCCCAGCCGAGCTGTGGTCAGAACTCGACGCAGAAGCCCTGGCCAAGGACCACGGTGCGGCGGCAGCACTACTCAACGGTCCGCGGTACTGGCTGATGGACGGCATCGAAAAAGCCCCGTCCAGCCAGCCAGAGATCGCGACGCTCGGCGGCATCGAGATGTTCCGATCGGCCACCGTGAAGTTGACGTCGATGAACCCGGCGCCCTATCGGCCCAACATCGTCACGCGCAACACCGTGTTCGTGTTCAATTCAGGCCAAACGGTTTTCGAGCTCATCGATCCCAGTGGCCAACACTGGGTGATGCAGACGTGGAGTCAGGTCGTCGACCCCACACTGGCTTACGAAGACCTCGCCACTCTCGCCACTCGACTCAGCCTGCCCGACGGCTGGTCATACCGCGCCCGCGTCCTCGAGGAGGATCTGCGGATCGATACCCTCGCTGAGGCCGCCCAGGTGCTGCAGGACGACCTGACCAACAGCTACTCGCTGGCGACTGAACCTGTCTAAAGGCACTGCCCGAGATTGGACTAGAGGTACTGCCCGAGATTGGACTCAGTATCGATGGCGCGGCTCGCGCTGCTGCTCTTGCCGGTGACCAGTGTGCGGATGTAGACGATCCTCTCGCCCTTCTTGCCCGAAATCCTCGCCCAGTCATCAGGATTGGTGGTGTTGGGCAAGTCCTCGTTCTCGGCAAACTCGTCAACGATTGAATCCAGCAGATGCTGGATGCGCAGACCACGCTGGCCGCTCTCGAGCACTGCCTTGATGGCGTTCTTCTTGGCACGGTCCACGACATTCTGGATCATCGCGCCGGAGTTGAAGTCCTTGAAGTACATGACATCCTTGTCACCGTTGGCATAGGTGACCTCCAGGAACCGATTGTCGTCAATCTCCGCGTACATGCGGTCGACGACCTTCTCAATCATCGCCTTGATCGTCAACCCGCGGTCACCGGAGAACTCAGCAAGATCTTCGGCATTGATCGGAAGCTGCTGGGTCAGGTACTTGCTGAAGATGTCCTGCGCCGACTCGGCGTCCGGCCGCTCGATCTTGATCTTGACGTCCAGGCGGCCGGGTCGCAGGATCGCGGGATCGATCATATCCTCGCGGTTCGACGCACCGATCACGATCACATTCTCCAGTCCCTCCACGCCGTCGATCTCACTGAGAAGTTGAGGGACGACAGTGGTTTCGACATCGGAGCTGACTCCGGTGCCACGGGTACGGAAGATGGAGTCCATCTCATCGAAGAAGACGATCACCGGAGTGCCCTCCGAGGCCTTCTCCCGCGCCCGCTGAAAGATGAGTCGGATGTGACGTTCGGTCTCACCGACAAACTTGTTCAGCAGCTCGGGGCCCTTGATGTTGAGGAAGTACGACTTCGCCTCGCGGGAGTCGTCGCCACGCACCTCGGCCATCTTCTTGGCCAGCGAATTGGCTACAGCCTTGGCGATCAGGGTCTTCCCGCACCCGGGCGGACCATAAAGCAGTACCCCTTTGGGAGGTCGCAGTGAGTACTCGTGGTAGAGCTCCTTGTGCAGGAACGGCAGCTCCACTGCATCGCGGATCTGCTCGATCTGGCGACCCAAACCGCCGATGTCTTTGTAGCTGACATCGGGAACCTCTTCGAGTACGAGATCCTCGACCTCAGCCTTCGGAATGCGCTCGAAGGCATAACCGGCCTTGGTGTCCACCAGCAGCGAGTCACCGGGGCGCAGTTTGCGTGGCCGTTCGTCGCCGGGCTCGTCGTCGTCACTGTCTGGCAGATGCTCGGCAGCGAACAGCGGTTCGGCGAGCCAGACGATCCGCTCCTCGTCTGCGTGGCCGACCACCAGGGCCCGATGACTGTCAGAAAGGATCTCGCGCAGCGTGCAGATCTCGCCGACGGATTCGAAATAGCCGGCGTCCACTACAGTCAGCGCCTCGTTGAGACGAACCGTCTGCCCCTGCTTGAGTTCTTTGGTGTCGATGTTGGGCGAGCAAGTTAGCCGCATCTTGCGGCCCGAGGTGAACACGTCGATGGTGTCGTCCTCATGGGCGGCCAGCAGGACACCGTAGCCGCTAGGTGGCTGACCGAGCCGGTCCACTTCTTCCCGCAGTGCCAGCAACTGCTGGCGGGCTTCCTTAAGAGTGTCCATGAGCTTGGAGTTCCGCGCGGCCAGCGAGTCGATCCGGGCCTCCAGCTGTTGCACATCGCGCGCGCTGCGCAGTCCACTTTGAGGGCCGACCGCGTTCTCCAGCTGCTCACGTAGGATGGCGGCCTCGCGCCGCAGTTGTTCCAGATCTCGGGCGTCTTCTCGAGACAAGCTGTCATCGGGGGACGTACCCGGGACTTCAGAGGCCTCAGAACGGTCAGACTCACTCATACTGAGCTCCTTCCCCACACCCGATCCTGGTGCGGTAACAACTTCCACGCTACCGGCGATTCACTCTTTGTGTGCGCTGTAGGAATTCGACACACCCGCAACACTGTTAGCCTCTGATGATCAGCGGGCCGAACGAAAGGACAGCCGTGACCCTCAAAACCCTCTATACCAGCTTGATAGCTGCAGCGGCGGCAGCCATCGTGGTCGGCGCTGCGGCGGTCGGTGTGGCGTCAATTGCAGTCGGCTCCGGGGCGGTAGCGCAACCTGTGGTTCAGCCGGCCGTCTTCGGTGTCCCCTTGCCTGCCGCGCCTGCCCCCGACCTGCAGGGACCACTGGTGTCGACCCTGAATGCGCTGTCGGGGCCGGGTTCGTTCACCGCGGAAAAAGCCACTTTTATACAGGGCGGCCTCGGCCGCATCGAGGCCCGGGTGGCCGACAATGGCCTCAGCAACGCCGCCGCCAAGGGGTACTTCCCATTGAACTATTCGATCGTCGACATCGACCAGAACGGGCCAGTCGCCACAGCAAACGTCACTGCATCGGCTGCTAGCGGTCACGTGGCCACCCAGCCGCTGACGTTCGTGGCGGGGCCCAGCCCGACCGGTTGGCAGCTTTCGAGGTCATCGGCGATGGCGCTCCTGTCGTCAATGGGCTGATCCGTTCGCGGTCTTACCGAATAATGACGTTGTTGCGTCGCACCCTCTTGATCCGCATCGCTGCCACAATCGTGGCGGCGGTCGGGCTGGGTGCGTGTAGCGAGCCGACAGATCCGGCCACCGCACCGTCGGTCGAGACCTCACCGGCGTCGGCAGGTGTGCTCGCACCCATCGCCCCCGCACCCGGCGGCGAGTCTCCACTGCCCCCGGACTCCGCGCTGATCGACGTGATGAGCAGGCTCTCAGATCCGGCGGTCCCCGGCGACCAGAAGGTCGCCTTGATCGAAGGCGGCACGCCCGACGAAGCTGCCGGCCTGGACAGCTTCGGCGTCGCCCTGCGTGACAACGGTTCGCTACCCCTGGCGTTTGAGGCGCGAGACCTCGCCTGGTCGCAATCGCATCCCGGCAATGTGATTGCCACGGTGCTGGTCAGGACGGCCAACCCACTCGACGGTGAGTTCACCTATCCGATGGAGTTCGCCAGGGTGGACGGCTCCTGGAAGCTGACACGGCACACCGCCGAACTGCTGCTTCAGCTGGGCAGCGGGGAAAGCCCAGCCCCGCCGGCGATCGAACCACCGCCGGCCCCGCCGGCACCCACCCCGACGCCCTGAAAGCATGTGGATCGGCTGGCTGGAGTTCGACATCCTGCTCGGTGACGTGCATTCGCTGAAGCAGAAACGCTCGGTCATCCGGCCCGTTATCGCCGAGCTGGCGCGCAGGTTCTCGGTGTCAGCTGCCGAGACAGGGGCTCATGACCTACATCGGCGAGCAGCTGTCGGTATTGCTTTGGTCTCTGCCGACCGCGCTCATGCCGTGGCTGTGCTCGACGCCGCCGAACGACTGGTGGCCGCGCGGCCAGACATCGAACTCCTGTCAACGCAACACGGGCTGCGGCGGAGCACCGACGGCGCCTAGGTCGGATCCGTTGCAAGTGAGTGATCTTTAGTGATCATGCGACTCACACCCCGTCTCGGAGTTGTTCGGTGGCAGGTTTTCAACGACGGGAACCACCGATCGGCCACCACCGATGCTGACCCGTACCAGCCCGTCTTGTAGGCCAGACGCCGCCGCGACGTGCCCAGAGCGGCATCCGACAGGCCCCGCCTACGTGCGCGGGCACCCGGCCATCCCTTCTGCCGCGACATCCCGGCCGCCGGTGATGAAACACAACCGATCACAGCCATTTCAGCATTTTGGGTCACAACGTTGTCGAGGAAGTCGGCGGCGAAAGCCCTCCAAGCTACAGGCTGAACTCGTCGAACTTGATCGCTCCGGCATGCATGTTTCCCATATCGACTTACCAGCTCGTAACCGTGCCGGTACCGGTGTCCAACGCCTGGAACACGACGAAGTCGTTGTCGGCGATGAACGGCAGTTCCTGCCCGTGGGCGTTGTGGAGTGGCGCGATGGTCGGTACCAACGGATCCAAGCCGCCTGGATCGCCTTGGGCGAGGTAGTTGTCGGCGTTGCTCGGGTAACACACCCTGCTCACGAAGAAATGCCGCGATCTCGGCGATCATCTCGCGTCCGTCGAGCAGCCTGGGATCGTTGTGATCGGCGCCGGGGATCTCGACCAAGCGCTTAGGTTGCGGAGCGGCGTCGTAAAGCCGTCTGCTGAGGTCGGCAGGAACAATGGCGTCGCCATTTCCGGCGATGACGAGCAGCGGTGCTGTCAGCCTCGTGATGCGCTCCTGTGACGGATAGCGGTCGAGGAGCAATCGGCCAACCGGCAGCCACGGATAGTGCAAGCGGCCGACGTCAGCCAGTGATGTGAATGGTGAGCGCAATACCAGTGCCGCCGGCGGCGTCTGCACGGCGAGGCCGATCGCCAACGCGGCGCCGAGCGACTCCCCAAAGTAGACGATCCGGTTGGGGTCGACATCGGGACGCGCGGCCAGCCAGTCACGCGCCGCGCGTGCGTCGTCTGCCAGCCCGTGTTCGGTCGGGCGGCCCGGGTTGCCGCCGTAACCGCGGTAGTCCAGAAGCAGCACCGCAAGGCCAGCGTGGTGCAGCGCTGCAGCAAGCGGTGCACGCGCCGAATGGTCACCTGCGTTGCCATTGAAGACCAGGACCGCCGGAGCCCCCGCTGAGTGGGGGCCGGACCCCGCGAGAGGGAGGTGCCCCCGCCTCGCGGGGGCATACCAGGCACCCAGCCGCAAACCGTCCGCCGTCTCCAACACGACGTCTTGAGCGCCAGGCAGGATCATCGACGCCGGCGGCACAGGCCCCGGCGAGGGGAAGTAGATCAGCCGCCGCTGCTGTGTCCAGAGCACGGCGAAAAGTCCGGAAGCCACAAGCGTGACGGTAACGACGGCAACGAGCGCGGTGCGGGCCCTGGGCATATTCGACATGTTCGCGCGCGAGCGCCCCCTCTTTACTCAGCGCGTCCGCGGTGCTTCTTGCGCAACGGAACCGGCGCGACCGCGCCTGGAGCCAGTTTGCGAGCACTGATCAAGAATGCGGTGTGCCCGCGCATCGCGTGTTCGGGGCGCACCGCTAAACCGACAACGTGCCAACCCCGCTGCATGCTCTCCCACGCCCGTGGTTCGGTCCAACACTGTTTCTCTCGCAAGGCCTCTACGGTCTTGGATAGTTGAGTCACGGTTGCGACGTAGATCATCAGCACCCCCCCGGCGACGAGTGCATCTCCGATGGCGCCGAGCACCTCCCATGGCGCAAGCATGTCCAGGACCACCCGATCTGCCTCGGGCCCGGAGTACTGACCGACGTCGGCGATCACCAATTGCCAATTCGGCGGGTGGGCACCAAAGAACGTCGACACGTTGCGCACCGCGTGCTCAGCATGGTCCTCGCGCACCTCATAGGACGTCACCTGCCCTTGCGGCCCTACGGCCCGCAGCAACGAACATGTCAACGCCCCGGATCCGGCGCCGGCCTCAAGAACTCGAGCCCCTGGGAAGATGTCCCCCTCGTGCACGATCTGCGCGGCGTCCTTGGGATAAACGACCTGAGCGCCGCGGGGCATCGACATCACATAGTCGACCAGCAGCGGCCGCAACACCAGGAATTGATCACCGTTGGTCGATCGAACGACGCTGCCTTCGGGCAGCCCGATTACGTCATCGAGGGCGATGCTGCCCCGGTGGGTGTGGAACTCCCCGCCGGGCTTGAGCAGCATCGTGTAGCGCCTGCCTTTCGCATCGGTGAGCTGCACACGATCACCGACAACGAACAGACCGGTTGGGGCTTTCTCTGGCACGGGCCATCAGCCTGCCAGCAGACTCGGCACTTCCCACGCCCGGGTTGCCCAGATATGTCCGACCGCGGCCCTAAGCTTGCCTCATGAACACGCAGACAGAGCGCCCGGCGCGTCGCCCAGCGCTGTCTCCGTCCCGAGCGAGTGACTTCAAGCAATGTCCGCTGCTGTACCGCTTCCGGGCCATCGACCGGCTACCGGAGCCTTCGTCTGCTGCGCAGGTGCGCGGATCGGTCGTGCATGCCGCGCTCGAACGGCTATACGCCTTGCCTGCAGCCGAGCGCGGCCCCGAGACGGCGGCGTCATTGGTGGCGCCCGCATGGGAACGGATGGTTGCTGAACAGCCCTCGGTGGCTTCCGATATTGATTCGAATCTGCAGATCGAACTTCTCGAACAGGCGCGCAGTCTGCTGTTGGGCTACTACCGGTTGGAGGATCCCACCAGCTTCGACCCGCAAAGCTGCGAGCAGCGCATCGAGGTGGAGTTGGAGGATGGCACCCTGCTGCGCGGGTTCGTCGACCGCATCGACGTCGCACCATCAGGTGAGTTACGGGTTGTCGACTATAAGACGGGCAAGGCGCCACCGGAGGCGCGCGCAGTTGCCGAGTTCAAGGCCATGTTCCAGATGAAGTTCTACGCCGTAGCCTTGCTGCGGTCGCGAGGAATGATGCCTGCACGGCTGCGGCTGCTGTACCTGGCCGACAGTCAGGTGCTGGACTACACACCCGACCACGATGAGCTGCTGCGATTCGAAAAGACGTTGATGGCGATTTGGCGGGCCATCCAATCGGCCGGTGCGACAGGGGATTTCCGGCCGCGTCCGTCTCGGCTGTGCGATTGGTGCGCCCACCAAGCCCACTGCCCGGCCTTCGGCGGCTCTCCCCCTCCATACCCGGGCTGGCCCGAAGCGTTCGACGAGGTTGATCCGGAGGCGGAGTTAGAGGCTACGGGGCCGTTTGCGTGATTGATTGTCTGTTCCGTCGGCAGCCCGTGCCCGACAGTGAGGACCTGGCATTCCTGGCCACCGACGGCACCCGCAGCAACTGGGATCCCGAGATCCAGCACGGTTCTCCGCCGTTGGCGCTTTTGACCAAGGCGATCGAGGATCTCAACCTCCAAACAGCCAGCGGCGGGCTGCGGATAGGGCGGCTCACGCTGGACATCCTCGGTCCCATACCCGTTACGAGCGTGCGGGTCCGGGCCCGGGTGGATCGGCCGGGAAGTCGGATCTCGCTGATGACCGCCGAGATGCTGACCGGAGGCACCGGCGGAAACCCACGTGTAGTAGCCCGCCTCACGTCCTGGCTGCTCTCGCCCAATGACACCCGGGACGCTGCCACCGACCGGTACCCGCCGCTCGCGGAGGGCCGCGCGACCAAGTTCGCGCATGCTTGGGATGGCGAACCGGGATATCTGGAGACGGTCAGCTGGCGCAGGCAGGCAGAGCCTCAGAGTGCAGACGCCGAGGTGTGGCTGAGTCCGCTGGTACCGCTTGTGGATTCGGAGCCGACGACACCGCTGCAACGTCTGGCGATGGTGGTCGACTCGGCTAACGGGATCGGCGCTGTGCTGAACCCACACCAGTTCGTCTTCATGAACACCGACACTGCCGTGCATCTGCACCGACTGCCCACGGGTGCGGATTTCGGGCTACGTGCGCGGGCTTCGATCGGCCCAGACGGCATCGGCGTGACCACCGCAGAGATCTTCGACCGTCAAGGGTTCATCGGCACCTGCGCACAGACGCTACTGGTGCAGCGGCGCACATGATCTGAAACGGTGCGCGATACCAATATTCGACTTGTTGCTCCTGCATACCGGGAAGAATGTCGCGATCAAAAAAATCCGTTGCCAGGCATAGTAACCCGTCAGGGCCATCGTGCCTTCGATGATGTGGTTGTAGGTCACCGAAGCCCGAACCTGGGCCGCCGGTGACGGTTCGCTTGACAACGCGTGGAGCGAGACGGGCAGCTCCTCGTAGAACATCTGGTGATACTCGGGAAGGTCGTCGAGGTTCCAGAACTTAGCGTTGCCGCTGGCGAAGAGCTTCAAGGGCAGGCTGTCCCAGTTGAGGCCGCCTGCGGCTCGCGAGTCCACACTACAAGGGTCTGCAGAGCCTTGGTCATGTGATTGGGGGTGCCCGCACGTCGATGCCGCGGGTGACGTTCGGCGGCTGCCGCTACTGCAGCGGCTTGATTTCCTGCAGCATCGTCGGCACCAACTCACTGACGGTCGGATGGATGTGCATGGTCCGCGAAATCGCGGTGTAGGGCAGTTTTGCCGTCATGACATCGAGGATGTCCTGCACCACCTCGTCGCCACCGACACCCAGGATCGAGGCGCCGAGTATCTCCTCAGTCTCGGCATCGACGACCACCTTCATGAAGCCCTGGGTCTCACCTTTCTCGACCGCCCGACCGACCCGCGTCATCGAACGCTTGCCCACCAACGCTTTCCGGCCCGTTCGACGAACCTGCTCGGCCGTCATCCCTACCCGCCCCAGCGGAGGATCGATGTACAGCGCGTAGGTGGTGATGCGATCGCTGACCTTGCGGGGATCGTTGTCGAGCAGATTGGCCGCCACGATCTCGAAATCGTTGTAGGACGTGTGAGTGAACGCGCCCCGTCCGTTGCAGTCACCCATCGCCCAGATGTGCTCGACATTGGTGCGGAGTTGATCATCGACCATGATGTAGCCACGGCCGTCGGTGTCCACACCCGCCACCTCCAGCCCCAGGTCATCAGTGTTGGGTTGCCGCCCGACTGCGACGAGCAGGTGGCTGCCCGCGATCGGTGTCGCGCCGTCGCGAGGCGTGACGGTGAATCCGTTGTCCTGTTTGGTAAAGCTGATCGCGTCCGCACCGAGCACGATATTGATGCCCTCGTTGTCGAGGATGTCCTTGATGGCGGCCGACACGTCCTCGTCCTCCCGCGCGGTCAAGCGCGGCCCCCGCTCGACGACCGTCACACGGGCACCAAAGCGCCGGTACATCTGTGCGAACTCCAGCGCGATGTAGCTGCCGCCGATGACCACGAGATGCGCTGGTATGGTGTCGAGTTCGAGGATCCCGACGTTGGTCAGGTAGTCGATTTCAGCCAGACCGGGCATGTCAGGCGCGACCGCGCGACCGCCGACGTTGAGGAAAATGCGATCGGCTTCCAGGAGTTGATCATCGACCCGGAGGGCATGCGACCCCTCGAAGCGGGCGTGACCGCGAATCAGGGTGCAGCCCTTCATGCCTTCCAGCCAAGTCTCGAGGCCTTCACGGTCGCCGCCACTGATGCGGTCTTTTCGTGCCTTGACCGCGGCCATGTCGACTATCACTTCCCCGGTGGCTATCCCGAAGTCGCCGGCCCGCCGGGCCAAGTGTGCTGCGTGCGCGCTCGCCACCAGCGTCTTGGTCGGGATGCAACCATAGTTCACACAGGTTCCACCGACGAGCCTGCGCTCGATCACCGCAACCGTCTGCCCGGCAGCGGTGAGCCGTCCAGCTAGGGCCGGGCCGGCCTGACCCGCGCCCACAATGATCGCGTCAAAACGTTTCGCCATGCTGGCTTCCTACACCATACTGACCAGGAACGCGACCAGGAATCCTCCGCCGAGGGCCAAAACATCTTCACCGAATGCTCCCCGACGGTCATTCCCGTCATTGGCGGTAGCCACCCGGCTGCGCAGTGCGGCGCCGCCGAGAGTGCCGAGCACCGCACCGATGACTCCGGCGCCGGTCGCGCTGAACGTGTGGAAAAACGCGCTGCCGATCACCGCACCGGCGAAGCCTCCGGTGATCAGGCGAGCGGCGAACTGCGGTGGCACCTTGCGACTCGGCGTCTTGGGTAGCTGGTCGGCGACCAGCTCGCCGACAAGCAGAATCGTCAGCACGGTCACGGTAATGGGATGGGCCATCCACTCCGACCACTTATCGGCGACGCCGATCCACCCGAACATCGCACCCCACGCCACCACTGCCGGAGCGGTCATGGCGCGCAGACCGGCGACCACACCGATCATCAGAGCCAGAAGCAGAACAAGAACCTGGGTCATCGACCCTCCCAGCGCTGGATGGACATCGCGACGCTAACACGAGCGCTCACGTTGCGCCCCAGGATCAGAAGCGGCAGAACCTGATATCGGAGGCAAGGATCGCCTTCGCGCCGATCGCAGAAATCTGATCCATAATCGTGTTGACATCGCGTCGCGGCACCAACGCGCGCACCGCGACCCAGGCCGGATCTGCCAACGGCGCGACCGTCGGGGACTCCAATCCTGGGGTGACCGCGGTTGCCCTTTCGAGCAGTGCGCGGGGGCAATCATAATCCAGCATTAGGTACTGCTGGCCGAACACCACACCCTGTACCCGGGTGGCTAATTGGTCTCGGGCTGCGGCCTTTTCGCCTCCATCGATCTCGCCGTCCACTTGAGCGGAATCGGCACGCTCGATCAGCACCGCCTCGGAATCGCACAGCGACTCACCAAAGGCCACCAGGTTGTGCAGGCCCAGAGTGCGACCGGAACCGACGACATCGGCAATCGCGTCGGCGAGGCCGAGCTGCACCGAGATTTCCACCGCGCCGTCGAGCCGGATCACCGTCGCGCCGATTCCGTGGGCAGCCAGATCTTTACGCACCAGGTTGGGAAACGCCGTAGCGATCCGCTTGCCTTCTAGGTCAGCCACACACCACGATCGCCCGGCCGGAGCGGCGTAACGAAACGTCGAGGACCCGAATCCGAGCGCCAGCCGCTCACGCACAGGCGCAACGGATTCCTCAGCCAGATCCCTTCCGGTGATGCCGAGGTCAAGTTCTCCCGAACCGACGTAGGTCGCAATGTCCTTGGGACGCAGAAAAAAGAACTCGACCTCGTTGGCGGGGTCGACGACGGTCAGATCCTTGGCGTCGGTGCGCCGGCGGTATCCAGCCTCGGCAAGGATCTCGGCGGCGGAATCACTGAGCGTGCCCTTGTTGGGTACGGCGACTCTGAGCATGTCTCACAACTTCCGGTACACGTCATCGAGCGACAGACCGCGCGACAGCATCAGCACTTGTGTCCAGTACAGAAGCTGACTGATTTCTTCGGCGAGCGCAATGTCGCCCTCGTGTTCGGCAGCCAACCAGACTTCGCCGGCCTCTTCGAGGATCTTCTTGCCGATGCCGTGCACGCCGCCGTCGAGCGCAGCAACGGTGCCGCTGCCTGCTGGGCGGGCCCGCGCGCGTTCGCTCAGCTCAGCGAACAGCGCATCGAAAGTCTTCACGGGTTGCGATTGTCCCACGTCGTCGCGAGCCGAGTCACGGCGGTTTCAGATGGCAGGTTCTGGTGGCTTCTTCGGGTAAAGAACCTCACCGCGTATATCTCTGAGCGACACTGGTTTGGTCTCCACCGCCCGCCGCCAAACGAAGAGGCCGCAGAACACCGCCTAGTCCCAATTATGGGAGTGAGCTTTCAGGCCGTGCAGTCCCGCAAATCAAGATCGATCTCAAGGTAGATCTTGTGCAAATCCGCCACCTGGAGTTCGGCAAGCGAGCCGGCGTGGCGTCGTCGTCGACCGCCGTGCACGAGAACATCGTTGGGGACCACCAGCACCGCACAACCAGCACGCTCCGCGGCAAGAGCGCCGGTCGCCGAATCTTCCACTGCCAAGCAGTCCGAAGTCCTCATTCCGAGCAGTTCTGCCGCGCGCAGGTAGGGGTCAGGGGCCGGCTTGCCATTGGGGATTTCATCTCCGCACACCGAGGCCGAGAAATATTGGCGGCCAATGCTATTGAGGGCATGTTCAGTAAGTGCGCGCTGGGTGTTGGTCACCAACGCCATCGGCGTGCATTCGGCCGCAAGGGCCTCCAGAATCTCACGCGCCCCCTCGCACCACGGCAGCCCAGCGTCGAACAGCTCAGCAGTGTAGGCATGCAGTGAGCGGATCGACTCCGCCATCGCATCGGGCGTTGGGTCCAAGCCGAGTTCGGCGTATGCGGTGATCATCGTCTCTTCGGCCGACGCCCCGACCAGCGCGGCCCTGGTCTCGCGGCTTATCGCACCGCCGAATGATTGGTAGAACGCCGAAAGTGATACTTCCCAAAGCTTCTCGGAGTCGACGAGGGTGCCGTCCATATCCCACAGCACCGCCCTCACTCGACCATTCTGTCACGCGATCCTCGCGAGGTGCGAACCGCTCGAACTGCCCAAACCCGCGATCTGCGGGAACGGGTTCGGTAATGCCGTGGTCGAGTCCGGCGCATTGCGCAGTGGACCGCGGACCCGATACGCCAGCCTCTGGACGGAATGGCGGCGTTGCTCCTACACCCGGAACTATTCGCAACTTCGGTGTCAATTGTCAGCGAGCTTTCAGTAATTTGTCAGCTTCAAAAGGAATGCTACTGGCTGTTGGATCCAGACCTATCCCCGTTAGACGAGGAGAGTTGCGATGGCTTCCCTGACCAGGCCAGCTGGTGTGTCGTTAGCGATCGAGACCAGCGCGCGAAACGTCCGTATGCCCATCGACCCGGTGACACAGCTCGAAGCGACGCTCGAGCGGAGGACCCTAGAGGTGTCCGTTCTGGAGTATTTCTGGTCGCGCTGACCTTAGTACCGGTTTTTCTGAAGCGTCCAGGAGGCGAGAGGGTGTCGAATCCGATTGGCGTTGCGGACGCGGCGGCCCGTCGCCGGTGATCACTTCTGCTCCCGCCGGTTGGTCAGCACTACGAAGCTCAGCCACACGGCCCCGAATGAAGGTGTCGGTCAGCGGCTCGGTGCCGACCAAGGTGCTGTCCATGTCCCACAGCACGGCCGAAGGAAACGGAGC
>DAOUYK010000191.1 GCA_030666145.1 Mycolicibacterium sp.
GGCCACCACGATTGCGCCCTTCACCACAGTTCTCCTTTGTTGTCGTGTGATTCGTCGAGAGCGGCGAACCATCTCCAGCAGTATGTCGGCGGCCCGAGGGGGGACGTGCCGAATTCCGCAAAATCTGCGGTCACGCGGGTCTGACCGAAATGTTCTTCGGCGCGAGCCCTCGACTTCAGTCGGGGGATAGCCGATCCCGTCCTTCAGTCCGCGCAACGGGCCGTTGTTGTCGTAGGCAGGGTTTACGGTGAGGTCCATGCAGTACCGGTGGAGCGCCCAACGGGTGAAGGCGGCTTAGCTGATGGCGCACCGATACCGTATGTATCCGACCGCGCAGCAGTCGGTGTTCATGCTGGAACGCCACTGCGCCGATGCCCGCTATGTGTGGAATCTGGCGGTGGAACAGTTCAACTGGGGTCGTTCCGGGCGGGCATGCCCTGGGCCGGCGCAGCGGCAGAAACAACTCGCGCAAGCCCGGCAAGCCTTTGATTGGTTAGCGGCCGGGTCCTCGCCGGTGCAGTAGCAGGCGTTGCGGGATTTCGACCGCGCGGTTGCCGGTTTCTTTAGTGGTATCTACCGGCGGCCGTCGTGGCGGCGCAAGCATCTCGACGAGGGGTTCTGCATTCGGGATAGCCGCGTTGAGATCGTGAACCGTAAATGGGCGCAGGTGTTCGTCCCCAAACTCGGGTTGGTGAAGTTGCGGCTTTGTCGCCGGCTGCCGGCCGGCAAGCTGGGCATGGCCAGAGTCACTGTGAAGGCGGGCCGCTGGAACGTCAGCTTCCCGGCGGCGCAGCCAGCCGTGCCGGGTGTGCCGGGGCGAGCAGAGAACATGGTTGGGATCGACCGGGGGGTGAAGACCACTCTGGCGTTGTCAGACGCGACGATGCTGCGGGCACCGGTCATGCGCGGCGGCGAGCAGAAGAAACTTGTGCGCCTTCAGCGTCAACTTGCCCGCTGCGGCAAAGGCAGCATCCGCCGGGGCAAGGTGAAGGCCCGCATCGCGAAACTGCACGCCAGGGTTGGTGATCGGCGTAAAGATTGGGTCGAGAAAACTACGACGTGGATCGCGGCTTCCTATGGTGTTGTGGCGGTGGCGAAACTCCCGACCCGCAACATGGTGCGCGCACCCAAACCCAAACCCGATCCAGACAACGCCGGCCACTACCTCTCGAACGGGAAAGCCGCCAAAGCCGGTCTCAACAAGGGAATCTATGCCAACTGCTAAGGATTGATCGCCCAGCGGCTCGAACACAAAACGTCCGCGTCGGGCACAAAGCTTGTCTGTGTACCTGCCGCGTACTCCAGTCTGGAGTGCCGCAACTGCGGCCACATCGTGAAGGAAAACCGCAAGAGCCAAGCAGAATTCCAGTGCGTGAAATGTGGCCACGAAGACCACGCGGACATCCAGGCAGCGAACACAATCCTGGCCCGGGCCACCTGACCCGTGCTCACCTCCGGACTGGAGGCAACACCCGCACACGCGGGCGTGCCCGCGCAAGCGAGAAGACCCTATGACGCGCAAGCGGCATAGGGAATCCCGCGACCTTCAGTCGCGGGAGAAGGTCAACCGTCAGCAGGCGACCTTCAGCTTGAACGACCCCGGCGCGCGGAAGCTGGGTTCGGCGGTCTCAAAGCCGTCGGCGGTTCCGCTGATCTCGAAGGTTCGGGCATTCATCGACACGCTGGCCTCGCCGCCCAGTCCGGAGTTGTAGCTCCCGGTGTATCCGCCCATGTCCTGGATGCGGACAATCCGGACGACCTGCTTGTCCTCGGTCATGATCATGGCGAACGCGCCGGCGTTCGTGGCGCCGGTTTTGATCATGGTCATTGGCCCGACCGTGCTGCACTGCACCAAGTCGGTGGTGCCGGTGTCCTGGCCGTTGACCGTCATCTGCGCCGTCCCTGCGATGAGCCCGCCGGGCGGTGGCTGGTAGTCGGAGGGTTGTGACGAGCACCCGGCGACGGTGAGAGCGGCCGCGGCGACGAAAGCGTTCAGGGCCCAACGTGTGATCACAGTGCAGAATCTACGACGTGGGCGACAGGATTTTCAGTGTTCCGAGCTTTCGTGTCGAAGCGGAACTCCCGGGCCGGCTTGGCCGGACGGGCGTGATAAGGACACCGCACGGTGATATCCACACTCCGGCCTTCATCGCTGTCGGCACTCAGGCCACGGTCAAGGCCGTGCTTCCCGAGGCTATGGGAGATCTCGGCGCGCAGGCGGTCCTGGCGAACGCCTACCACCTGTACCTGCAGCCGGGCCCCGACATTGTCGCTGAAGCTGGGGGTCTGGGCGCATTCATGAACTGGTCTGGGCCGACCTTTACCGACAGCGGGGGGTTTCAGGTGCTCTCGCTGGGTGCAGGTTTCCGCAAGGTGCTGGCGATGGACGCCGAACGGGTCCAGGCCGACGACGTCATCGCCGAGGGTAAGGAACGGCTCGCCCAAGTCGACGATGACGGCGTGACGTTCCGATCGCACCTGGACGGATCTACTCACCGTTTCACGCCCGAAGTGTCGATAAGTATTCAGCACCAGCTCGGCGCCGACGTCATCTTCGCGTTCGATGAGCTGACGACGCTGGTCAATACCCGTGGCTACCAGGAGAGCTCGGTGCAGCGCACGCACGACTGGGCGGTCCGGTGTCTGGTTGAGCATCGCCGGTTGTCTTCGCTGCAGTCCGGCAAGCCACCGCAGGCACTGTTCGGGGTCGTACAGGGCGCACAGTATGAAGATTTGCGCCGCGAGGCCGCCCGCGGGCTGCGGAGGATCGGCGACAGGCCTGGGCCGGCGGAGGGCCTTAGCTTCGATGGGTACGGCATCGGGGGAGCGCTCGAGAAACAGAACCTGGCAACCATCGTCGGCTGGGTTTGCAGTGAGCTTCCCGACGACAAGCCGCGTCACCTGCTTGGCATCGGTGAACCCGATGACCTGTTCGCCGCCGTTGAGGCTGGCGCTGACACGTTCGACTGCGTGTCGCCCGCTCGCGTCGCCCGCAACGCGGCGGTGTACTCGGTGAACGGCCGGTACAACATCACGGGCTCGCGCTACCGCCGCGACTTCACGCCACTGGACGCCGAGTGCGACTGCTACACCTGCGCCCATTACACCCGCGCCTACCTGCACCACCTGTTCAAGGCCAAGGAGCATCTGGCTTCCACGCTGTGCACCATCCACAACCAGCGTTTCACCATCGGACTGGTTGACGACATCCGGAACTCGATAGGTGCGGGCCGATTCGACGAGCTGCGCGAGCACGTGCTTGGCCGCTACTACTCGACGTAGATTCGCACACCCGCAGCGCGGCTGGTCCGTTGCCGCTAGATTCTCGCCCGGCAAGACCTGTGCACAATTGAAGGATGACGACATCGGCGGAACCGCAGTCGCTGCTCCTGCAGATACTCGATCCTGCTCACCGTGCTGATCCGTATCCGCTCTACCGCAGGATCCGGGAGCAGGGTGCAGTGCACATGTCCGAGAGCAACCTCGCGGTGTTCTCGTCCTTCGCCGACTGCGACGAGGTGTTGCGCCACCCGTCCTCGTGCAGCGACCGGTTGAAGTCCACGGTTGCCCAGCGGCTGATCGCCGACGGCGCCCAAGCACGCCCGTTAGGGCCGCCCGGGTTCTTGTTCCTTGACCCGCCGGATCACACCAGGCTGCGCCGACTGGTCAGCAAGGCCTTCCTCCCGAAGGTGGTCAGGGCGCTCGAACCTGAGATCGCGAGGCTGGTCGACGGGCTGCTCAATGAGGCTGACAGCGCCTCGGATCCTTTCGAGGCAATCTCGGGGCTGGCGTATCCGCTACCGGTCGCGGTGATCTGTCGCCTCCTGGGCGTCCCGCTGGCCGACGAGCCAGAGTTCAGCGCCGCCTCGGCGCTGCTCGCACAGTCGCTGGATCCCTTTGTGTCGGTGACGGGTTCGGCCGGTGACGGTGTCGAGGAGCGTCTGCAGGCCGGTTTGTGGCTGCGCGACTACTTACGTGAGCTGATCGCTGAGCGCCGGCGCAGTATCGGCGATGACTTGATGTCTGGGCTGATCCAGGTTGAGGAGTCCGGCGATCAGCTCACCGAAGAGGAGATAGTCGCGACGTGCAACCTGCTGCTGGTTGCCGGGCACGAGACAACGGTCAACCTGATCGCGAACGCCATCCTGGCGTTACTTCGCGACCCAGCGCGATGGACGGCGCTGGCCGCCGATCCGGCAAAGGCGGGCGCGGTGATCGAGGAGACACTACGCTACGACCCGCCGGTGCAGCTGATGGGCAGGGTCGCGGGTGAGGCGATGAGCATCGGCGGGCTCTCGATCCCGAAGGGCGACAATATGCTCGTCCTTATTGCCGCTGCACACCGTGACCCCGAGGTCTTCGACCAGCCGGACCTATTCGATCCGGGCCGCACGGCGATTCGGCACCTCGGTTTCGGTAAGGGCCTACACTTCTGCATCGGCGCGCCCCTGGCCCGGTTGGAAGCGAACGTCGCGCTCACTGCGATGGCGGCGCGGTTCCCGCGCGCGGCGCTTGCTAGCGAGCCGCAGTACAAGCAGAACGTGACCCTGCGCGGCATGTCAACGCTGCCTATCTCGCTGTGAGGGAAATTATGCGCTCAGCTGGGGCGGTATATCCACGGCGCCCGCGGCAGTCGACCCGGGTCGAACTTGGCGAGCATGCCCTCGACGGTGGTCGACTTGTAGCCCAAAGAGTTGGCGATCTGACTGAGCGCGCTCTGTACGCCGATCTCGGCGAGTGTTACCGCGCCGTCTCGCTTGGCCAGCCGCGCGCCGTCGGAATCGAGCACCAGCGGCACATGGGCGTATAGCGGCACCGGGTGGCCGAGTAGCCGCACCAGATACGCCTGCCGCGGCGAGGAGGACAGCAAATCGTCTCCGCGAACAACCTGATCGACTCCTGAGGCGGCGTCGTCCAGCACCACCGCAAGGTTGTAGGCCGGCGCACCGTCGCCACGACGCACCACAAAGTCGTCGACCACACCGGTGTAGTCCCCGTGCAGCACGTCATGCACGGTGCAGCGGGTGGTCTCGGTGCGCAGCCGCAGCGCAGGGGCGCGGCCGGTCTCCTTCCGGCGGACGTCGCGTTGCTTGTCGGTGAGGTCGCGGCAGGTCCCGGGGTAGGCCCCCTCGGGCGCATGCGGTGCCCGCGGGGCGGCAGCGATGTCCCTTCGTGTGCAATAACATTCGTAGAGCAGGCCACCGTCGGCCAATGCTTCTACGGCGTCTTGATAACGTTGCTGGTGCTCGGTCTGCCGGGTGGCGGTCCCGTCCCACGACAGGCCCAGCGCCGCAAGGTCCTCGAGTTGGCGCTCAGCGATGCCGGCGTGGGTGCGATCATCGAGATCCTCGACACGCATCAGAAACCGACGTCCGCTCGTGCGGGCGAACAGCCACGCCAACACTGCGGTGCGCAGGTTCCCGATGTGCAGGTCCGCCGATGGGCTCGGCGCGAACCTGCCCGACCCGCATGCGCCTGTCACCCTCATCAGGCTAATGTGCCGGCCCAGATGGCAGCCCCAGTCTGCTAGACCGGGGGCCTACTACAGACTTGTGGGGATGCCTGGACTTCCGCCCGATCACCGGAGCTACGCCCGCGCGGTGCTGCCCGCCTACGGCCGCGACCCGGATTCGACGCTGCAGCTGCTAAGCCTGTCGGAGAACGCTACCTACCTGTTGGCCGACGAGGAGCCGATGGTGCTTCGCGTGCACCGCCCCGGCTATCACTCGCTGGCTGCCATCAGGTCGGAGCTCAGCTGGATGGCCGCGCTGCGCGCCGACACGGAGGTGACCACGCCGCAGCTGATCCATGCGGTCGACGGCCGCGACGTGGTGGCTGCGGAGGCCGGCGGGAACGTGTTACACGTCGACGCGGTGACCTTCATCGAGGGCTGCACCGCAGAGGAAAATCCCGACGCAGTCGGGTTCGACGAGCTCGGCAGGCTCAGCGCCTACATGCACGATCACGCCGAGCTGTGGTCTGGGCCCGACTACTTCACCCGTTTTCGCTGGGACGTCAACGCGACGTTGGGTCCGGACGCGCGGTGGGGGAACTGGCGCGAGGCGCCCGGGTTAACTTCGGAGGGTAGGGCTGTGGTCGAGCGCGCGGCCGCCGAGGTGGCTGCCCGCTTGACGGAGTTCGGCCAGGGACCAGACCGGTTCGGGCTGATCCACGCCGATCTTCGGATGTCCAACCTGATGATCGACCCCGGCTCGGCGTGTTCTGCGATCACCGTCATCGACTTCGACGACTGCGGTTGGTCGTGGCATCTGGCCGACGTGGGTGCCGTGGTGTCCTTCATCGAGGACACCGCCGAGGCCAAGCAGATGATCGCCGACTGGCTGGTCGGCTACCGCGAGGTGCGGGAGATCCCGGTTGACCACCTGGGCATGATCGCGACGTTCGTGATGCTGCGTCGGCTGACGCTGACGGCATGGGTAGCTTCGCACGCCGACGCCGATTCGGCGATCACCTTCACCGATGGCTTCTCGATGGGCACCGCTGAGTTGGCTGAGCGGTACCTCAGCGATCGGGGCTGGATGCGCTACGAGTAGGCAGACGGGCGAGAGCTGCTCAATGAGCTAGCAACGCTAGCCGAAAAACCTGCGTGCTCTGGCC
>DAOUYK010000256.1 GCA_030666145.1 Mycolicibacterium sp.
GGACTTCATGCCGCACGCCGCGTTCGACCGCGATGCCCAGGTCATGCGCGCGCCCGAGCTCGACGACATGCACGACACCGACGACCTTGTGTCGCTCCGCCTCGAAGTGCCGACCCAGTTCCACACCCGGCGGCGCGCAACCACGCGGGCGTATCGCGAAAGCCACACCGACGTCAGCGACGGAACAGCGGCAACCGACGTCATCGACATGCGTGGCCGGATAGGGACGCACCGCAAGGAGGTGCCGGTCAGGGGTCGCCTGATGGTCGCTGCCATGGCTGTGGGCGCCACGGCGGCGGGGGCTTACACCATGACCACTGAGGCGCACCAGCCTCCCGCGGAAACGGTTCTTGCTGCTGACCACGCCGCCATGGGCGGCGGTACCGTCGTCACGGGCTCGGTAGACGGTATGCAGGTGGTCTCCGTCACCCAGGCCGCGCATTCGGCCGTTCATGCCGAAGAGATCACTAAAGCCGCGGCGTTCGCCCAGGAGCGTGCCGAACGTGAAGCCCGCCTGGCGCGGCCGCAATTTGCGATGCCGACGCGCGGCGTGTGGACTTCCGGATTCGGCTATCGCTGGGGTGCGCTGCACGCCGGCATCGACATCGCCAACTCGATCGGAACCCCGATTGTGGCCGCGGCCGACGGCCTGGTCATCGACGTCGGCCCGACCGCCGGTTACGGCGCATACGTCAAGGTCAAGCATTCCGACGGCACCGTCACACTCTACGGCCACATCAACAGCTGGCAGGTCAACGTCGGTCAGCGGGTGATGGCGGGCGATCAGATCGCCACTATGGGCAATCGGGGCTACTCGACCGGACCGCATCTGCACTTCGAGGTCCTGCGCAACGGCTCCGACCGCACCGACCCAGTCGGGTGGCTGTCCGAGCGCGGGCTCAGCCCCGGCGGCTACGTCGGCTGAGTAGCCCGAGACGACGCCGGTCAGTCGCCCGAATCGGGCGACGACACACGAATTATCCGTCGCGCTCCACTGAGCACACCAGCCTCGCCGCCGTCGGGCGCCCCCGACCCACCGACAGGCATCATCCGTCGACACCGCACGGGCGAGACGCCCACCGCCCCATCCGAACCCCCGACAACTTCCCTGCGCGGCCCCCTGGGGCCTGACGCAGTACCCCGCGCGGAGCGCGTAGCAGCGGAACCGCCCCGCTCCGAGCGGGCCGACCCGAAGGCGGCCATCGCCACGGCCGTCATCAGCATCCTGTCCGGGTGGGTGACCGCCGTCATCGCGACGGACCTGATCACCGGATGGTGGGGGACCGACCTCTTGTTTTGCGTGGCGGTCGGCTTCCTGGCCGCAATCTCGGCGGCGGGCACGATCGGCGGAGTGATCGCGTTGCTGCTGCGCCGCCGGATCGGCCGCATCCTGGTTGTGGTGGGCTCAGTCATCGCGATGTTGATCTTCGCCAGCCTGTTCGTCGCAGGCGCCAAGCTACCTCCGGTGGTATACGCCATGCCGCTGCTGCCGTTGGCCTCGGTCGGGCTCGCGCTGCTACCAGACACCGCGCGCTGGAGCCGGACGGATTCCTAGAGCTTCGACACCGGGGCGTGGTTATGCATGAGTTTCACCCTGCCAGCGCTGCCGAAGTCGATCAACGACATCGCGGATTCGCCGGCACCCGAAACCTCCTCGACCCTGCCGAGTCCGTACTTGTCGTGGGTGACCCGGTCGCCCGGTTCCAGCACCAACAGTGGCCGTTTGCCTGCCGACGACCGTGTCGGCGAGAGCCGTCTGTCTTCCCGTGTCCCGTACCGGCCCGCTCCGCTCACCGGCGCGGAGAACGACGACGCCTGCTCCGTACGCCGCCAGTCGATGAGTTCCTGCGGGATCTCTCGAAGGAAGCGGGATTCGGGGTTGAGCATCGGCTGGCCCCACGACGAACGGATCTTGGCGCGGCTGAGGTACAGACGCTCCCGGGCGCGGGTGATACCTACGTAGGCCAAGCGGCGCTCCTCGGACATCTCGACCGGATCCCCCAGCGCCCGCATGTGTGGGAACATGCCATCTTCCCACCCGGTGACAAAGACCATCGGGAACTCCAGCCCCTTGGCGGTATGTAGCGTCATCAGCGTCACAACCCCCGCCCCATGCTCTGGGATATCGTCGGCGTCGGCGACCAGGGACACCCGCTCCAGAAAAGCCCCCAGGACACTGACGTCGGGAATGTCCTCCCCCTCAGGGCCCCCATCGGCCAGACTCCTCGCATTGGCCAGATCAGTGCTGAATTCATGAGCAACACTGACCAATTCGTTGAGGTTGTCCAGCCGAGCGAGATCCTGCGGGTCACTCGACGACTCGAGTTCGGCACGGTAACCGGTGCGGTCCAGCACGGCCTCCACCAAATCGCCGAGCTCGTGGTCGAGTTCGCCTCGCAACTCGTCGAGCAAGGCGGTGAATCCGGCGATCGCCTTCCCTGAGCGGGTGTTGAGCATCGGCACCTTGCCTTCAGCGGCCGCCACCAGCGCATCGTTGAAATTTCCGCCGGTGCTCTCAGCGTGCACTGCCACACACGCCTCGGCGCGGTCACCGATGCCGCGACGCGGGGTGTTGAGGATGCGCCGCATACTCACCGAGTCGCCCGGATTGTCCAGCACCCGCAGGTAGGCGACAATGTCCCGGACTTCCCGGCGCTCGTAGAAGCGCACTCCCCCAACGACTTTGTAGGGGATGCCGGCCCGGATGAACACTTCTTCAACGGCGCGGGAGGACTTGTTGGTGCGGTAGAAGACCGCTACGTCGTTGTAGGAGAAGCCGCGGCCAGTAGAGGCAGCGCCGTCGGACAGCTCATCGATCTGCTGGGCGACGAACCTGGCCTCGTCGTGCTCGTTGTCGGCAACGTAGCCGACGATCAGTTCACCGTCCCCGGCGTCGGTCCACAGCCGCTTCTCTCGCCGCCCGAGGTTGCGAGCGATCACCGAGTTGGCCGCATTCAGGATGGTCTGCGTGGATCGGTAGTTCTGCTCAAGCAAAATCGTTGTGGCATTAGGGAAATCACGTTCGAAGTCTTCGATGTTGCGGATCGTCGCACCGCGAAATGCATAGATGGACTGATCTGCATCGCCGACCACGCACAGCTCGGCCAGAGGCATCTCGTCGGCGTCGGCTGTCCCGACCCCTTCAACGCCTACAAGCTCACGCACCAACACATACTGTGCGTGATTGGTGTCCTGATACTCATCAACAAGGATGTGCCGGAACCGGCGCCGGTAGTACTGGGCGATCTGAGGAAAGGCCTGCAGCACAGCTACTGTCTCACCGATCAGATCGTCGAAGTCCAAGGCATTGGCGGCGCGCAACCTGCGCTGGTACTCGCCGTAGACCTCGGCGATGATGCGCGCAAGATCATCGGCGGCCGCAGCGGCGTCTGTGGCCACATTCGCCTGAGCCTGTTCGGGTCCGATCAACTCATTCTTGAGGTTGGAAATGCCGTTGGCGAGCAGCCGCGGAGAGTGGCGCTTAGTGTCCAGACCCATATCCTTGCCGATCATCAGCAGCAGGCGGCGTGAGTCGTCGGCATCGTAGATGGAAAAGTTGGAGTTGAGCCCGGGCAGCAGTGCGGCCTGGTTTCGCAGGATCCGCACACATGTCGAGTGAAACGTCGACACCCACATTGAGGACGCAGCCCGAGCACCCACGAGCTGCCCGACGCGTTCGCGCATCTCTGCGGCGGCTTTGTTGGTGAACGTGATGGCCAGCACCTGACCTACCCCCACGTCACGCGCCGCCAACAGGTAGGCGATCCGCCTGGTCAAGACCGCCGTCTTGCCGGAGCCCGCGCCGGCCACGATCAGCAGCGGGGAACCCTCGTGCAGCACTGCCAGGCGCTGCTGGGGGTTGAGGCCCTCAAGAAGCTCATCCGTGCCGGTTGCCATCGAAGTTGCCGCAGAAAGGGAAGTCATATGCACTCAAACCTACCGCTGCGGGGGGACACTCTTTGCGCTGGCACGGCCCGTAGTGGCACACTTGCTTGGTGCTTACTGCGCAGCGGCGATTTTTCTACGGGTACCGGCCAGCGGTGCCCGTGGTCTAGCTGCTTCCTCCAGCCCCGCGGTCCGCTTCCGGATCCGGGGCTCTTCTCTTGTGCGAGGCCCGAAACCGGATGAGACCAGGTCCTTCACATAACGAGAATTCGGAGAACCACGACATGACAACGACGGAAACTCCCCACGTACCCGATATCCCGGATATCGGTGACTTACGCAAGGAAATCGATCGACTCGACTCGGCGATCCTCGATGCCGTGCAACGCCGAACCGAGGTTTCCCAGCTGATAGGTAAGGCACGCATGGCCTCCGGGGGCACCCGCCTGGTTCACAGCCGGGAGATGAAGGTCATCGAGCGCTACAACGTGCTGGGCGCCGAGGGTAAGAACTTGGCAATGCTGCTGCTCCGCTTGGGCCGCGGCCGCCTCGGCCACTGAGGATATTCGGCCCGTAATTGCAGCAAGTGGGCCGCTGCACACGCCGGAACCGCTATGGCTTGAGCGCCTCAACCAACCACGGCGTCAACCATTCAACTGCCTCAGGCG
>DAOUYK010000097.1 GCA_030666145.1 Mycolicibacterium sp.
GCGATCCACCGCGGGTCGTCGAGAAACTGCGACAGCATTGTGTCGAGGCGCTCGGTCAGATCGAAGTGCCACTGTGGCGCGGCGATGCCGTTTCCGGTGATGGATAGCGAGAGGATGGCGATAATGCCGGCCGCGGCGTAAGCGCCGAGCAGTTTCCATTGTCGCCCGACGATCAGCCCGATGAGGATCATGAAGGGTAAGGCGAGGATGGCGACGCCGTAGACGAGGTAGACAGTGTTGGACTGCGCCGGGCTGAGCACGCCGACAATTTCGGAGACGGACTTCTCCAGTGCCTCCCAGTCGCTGCGGGTGATCAGCGAGCTGGTGATGACGACGACGAGGAACACCGCGGCCAGCGTCAGTCGCAGGATGTCGTTGGTGCGGCGGGTCAGCGGTTGGAGCAGGCTGCCTGAGACAGCGATGTCCCGCCCGTCAACTCGCATATGGACATGATCTTTCAGTCTTGTCGGTCAGCCGTATACGGCTCACCGACAACTTAGCGAGTGTTGGGTGCCGTTTGGTAGCCGCACAGGGGCGCCCGCCGCCATCGTGTGTCCCGGGCGTTATTGGCGTCATCCCGGTGGTGGCGACGTCGACCCCGCCCGATATGCAGAAGCAGACAAGGCCCTAGTCCCCAACCCTGAGCCGCCGGGCCAGCCCGGTCGCCCGGCGCGCTCGCCGCCCGATCGCGGCCCGAACCGCCGACTCCGGGCCGACTACCCGCACCTTCGTCTTGGCCCGGGTGACTGCGGTGTAGAACAGCTCCCGCGTCAGTAACCGCGACTCCTCCGGAGGTAGCAACACTGTCACCTCGTCGGCTTGACTGCCCTGACTCTTGTGGATCGTCATCGTATGCATGGTGTCGACCTCCGGCAGACGGCTCGTCGCAAAGTCCAGCGACCCGATATGGGCGCGCAGGCCTTCGGGTGAGGCCACCACCACACCGGCGTCGCCGTTGTAGATTCCCAGGCCGTAGTCGTTGGTGGTGACCAAGAACGGTCGGCCGGCATGCCACTGTGACCACATCGGCTGTCCGGTCTCTTCGGTCAGCCAGCTTTCGACCTGCCGGTTCCACTGCGCCACGCCGAACGGACCCTGGCGGTGCGCGCACAAGAGTCGGTGCTCGCCCAGGATCGCCAGCGCGGCCTGCGCGTCCCCCAGCAATGCTGCCTCCCGCAGCCGAACCGCGCGCTCGGTGAGGATGGTGCGCACATGCTGGGAAGGGTGGGAAGGGTGATCGGACTCGATCCACTCGATCGAAGCACCGCCCGCTCGCAATAGCTCCAGGGCGACGTCTGAGTCGCCGGCGCGAATTCCCTGTGCGAGCGAACCGATCGATGCGCCGAACCGATGCGGTGTCTTTAGCTGGACAATCCCGCCGCAACCCAGCCCGTCGACCAGGTCGCCCAGCACGGCTCCGGCATCCACCGAGGCCAGCTGATCCGGATCACCGACCAGCAGTAGCCGCGCCTCGGGCCGCACCGCCTCCAGCAGCCGCGCCATCATTGTCAAGGACACCATCGACGTCTCGTCGACCACGATGACGTCGTGGGGCAGCCGGTTGTCGCGGTGATGCCGAAACCGCGACGAGGTGTCCGGCCTGCGTCCCAGAAGGCGGTGCAGCGTCGTCGCGCGAAGTCCGGCTAGTCGGTCCCGGTCTACCGCGGCGAGCTCGCCGATCTCCAACTGCACCGCTTCCTGCAGCCTGGCGGCCGCCTTGCCCGTGGGTGCGGCGAGCGCCATCCGCGGTGGGTTGGTTCCGGTGAGGTCGGCCTGCTCGGCGATCGATGCCAGCAGGCGGGCGACGGTGGTTGTCTTGCCGGTACCCGGCCCGCCGGTGAGGATTGTCAATCTTTGTGTCAGAGCAACTTCCGCCGCCGCGCGCTGCTCGCCGAACTCGCCCGGGAAGAGCCGTTGCAGATCGGGTACCGGCTCGGTGGTTTGCTCAGTCAGCAAGCGGGCGGATATGTCGCGGCAAACCTGTTGCTCCTCGAGCCAGTACCGGTCGAGGTAGAGCAGGTCAACTGAGGAGTCCGACAGGAATCTGAGCACTGGCGGATCACCGGCGAGCGGGCTGGCCCGCACCGCTGCCAGCCATGCCGCCGGATCGGGCCACGCGACCTCCGGTGCGTCGGCCTGCACGTGGTGCTCAGCCACCCGTTGCAGGTCGACACAGACCGACCCGTTGCGTAGCGCCGCGACCAGTAGTCCGACCGCGAGCGCCACTGTCTCGTCAGTTTCGCCGGCCAGTGCGCAAAGCCGCTGCGCGACAAGGATATCCGCTCGACCGAGCACGCCGGCATCAGCAAATTCCTGCAGTCGGTCCGTCACGACGCACTCCCGGCATCCAACAGATCTGAGACCGCCGCCACCAATGTGGCAGGCGGGAGCCAGCTAAATACGCCGGCGGGATGACTGTCGATGTGAGGGGTCTCTGGGCCGCACATACCGCGTAGAAACAGGTAGAGCACCCCCCCGAGATGAGTCTCGGGGTCGTATCCGGGCTGACGCCACCGCAAGAAGCGATGCAGCACAACGCTATACAATAGCGCCTGCAGCAGGTAGTCCGAATGCAACATCGCCTGGACCAGGCGTGGCCGCTGATAGTCGGCCGCTGTCAGCAGCGTGCCGGTGCCCAGCCAGTTCGTCTTGTAGTCGACGACAAGGTAGCGCTCACCAATGCGCAGGACGGCGTCCACCGAGCCCGTCAGATAGCCCCGCAGTGACTGCCGGCCGAGCGGGCCGTCTAGCAGTCGATCGGCATAGCAGGCCAGTGGGTCGGTGGCAGGCAGATGTTCACGCAGGAGCAGGCCGATATCGGCGAGCCGGATCGCAGGCGCGCTCAAATGCAGATCTCCACCTGCGAGCGGGAGCTCGAAATCCAGCTCTCGTAGCCGATCCTCAAACCCTATCTGCCGCAGGGTCATGTCTGCTGCCAGTGATCCCAGCGGGGTGTCATGCAGCGGCACCATCGCCGCGGCCAACAGCTCGCCGGGCACATCTATTGGCCACCAAGCCGAGTGAACCTCGATCTGACTCTTTAGCTCGGACACCAGATCGGTGGCGAGTGGATCCGTGGTCTCCAGGACGGCGTGCACCAAGGTGCCGAACTTCGCCCCTTTGGGCATGTCGGCCATTGGTGAGGTGAGGTCGGAGCCACTGCTTGCGGACAGTGCCGCAGTGCCGGACGCGTCGCTGTTCAGGCTCTCGAGTTCGTCGTCGAGTGCGAGTACTTCCGGCTGGCTGGACACCCCTTCGGACCTCGGGGTCTCCGCGTCTCGGATCAGACCTGAGTATGACGTCCGCCGCCACTCCGTATCGATGCGACGGTGGAAGTGTCGCACCGCGAGATCGCTCGCAGTGTTGGGCAACTCGACATCCACTGCGGGCGCGATCAACGACTCCTCGAGTACCGGACCGCCTTCGTCAGCCCAGCGGCGCAGCAATGTCATGGCGTCAGGATCGTTGACCCGAGGCGGGTCGCAGCTGTCGGGAACCATCGGGTCGCCGGGTTTTCGGCCGCGCAGCAGCCGGGACAGGCCGCCATTGGGTTCGTCGTTCGACGGTGCCCACCACGAGATGACCTGCGACTGTGCGCGGGTCATCGCCACGTAGGTGAGACGGACGTCATCGGCGGCAGCCTCGCGACGACTCTGTTGTGCCACCGCGGTGTAGTCGGGGCTGGATTGGCCACCGACGTGCAGGCAGCGGGTGTCGCCGTCGTGGAACATCACCATCTCACGGGTCTGGATGTTGCGATTGAACGCAAACGGTAGATACACCACCGGAAACTGCAGACCCTTGCTGACCCATACGGTCATGACCTGCACCGCCGCGGCGTCACTGTCGAGCCTGCGGTTGCGTTCGACGGTGCCACCTCGCTCCTCGCGCTGAGCGCGGAGCCAGTCGCGCAGCGCGGGCAGGCTGAGGTGGTTGCGGTGGGCGGTGTCGTGCAGCACCTGGGTCAGGTGCGCGAGGTCGGTCATGTGCCGCTCGCCGTCCACCCACGACAGCACCCGCTCACCCATGTGGTTCAGCTGCGCGGCCTCGAATACCGCCGCCACTCCGCGCTCGCGCGCGTGCTCTGCCCACTGACGCAACGTCTCGGAGATGCGGTCTGTCAACGTATCGCGCTGTGCTGCAAGAGTATCTGCGGTTTCGCCGAAGAACATGGTGGTGGCCGCGGCCCGTACCATCCCGGATCGGTGCGGCTGATCGAAGGCCTCCAATAGGCATAGCCAATCGTCGGCCGCGGGACAGGTGAACACATCGGAGTCGCCGGTGTAGACGGCCGGTATTCCGGCGGCCGCGAGCGCGTCGAAGCAGGCGTGACCGTCACGGTGGCTCTCGACGATCACCGCGATGTCACGGGGTTGCAGGGGCTCCTCGCCGAACGTCGCCCCGCTGGCGAGCAGCGCTCCGATATCGGCGGCCATGTCCCGAGGGATGTGGGTGCGCAGTCTGTCGATGGGTATGACGCGGTCGGGTCGGGTCCCGAACTGGTCCCGGTTCACCACTCGAAGGCGAAAGGGTGCGTTGCGCGGTGCGCCCCGAAGTCGGTGCTGCTTGTGGTGTGCCTCGACCTTGCGTACCACGATTCGAGGGTCGCCGAGTTGGGCGTCGCGCATCACAGCCTGCAAGCTGTCGACCAGCGGGCCATCGCTGCGGTAGTTGGTGCCCAGCGTTTTCTGGTCGCCCGCGGTCGATGCGGCGTGCAGGTAGGTGACGATGTCGCCGCCCCGGAAGGCATAAATCGCTTGTTTTGGGTCGCCGATCAGGATCACCGTGGACCGCCCGCCGAACGCGCGGTCGACCACCTGCCATTGAACCGGATCGGTGTCTTGGAATTCGTCGACCATCACGATCGACCAACGTCGCTGCATCCGCAGCCTCGCCGGTGAGTCCTGCTCCTCGAGCACCTTCGCCAGCCGGGAGAGGAGATCGTCGTAGCTCAGAACCCCGAGCTCGCGCTTGCGCTTCTCCAACTCCGCGCAAACCGCCGCTGCGAACTCCATCCTTACCCTGGCATTGGATCCCGGCGCCGGATTCAGCGGGCGCAGTTGCGTATGCGCATTTCCGACCACCTCACGCGCGAGCGTCAGCGCATCGTTGTAGCCCAAAGGGGGTTGGTCGTGCGCCTGCCCGAAGTGCGCGAGGTAGAGGTCATTGACGATCTCACTCACCAGGTCCGCCAGGCTCTCGACCAGCTGTGCGCCCGAGTCGGTATCTCCGGCCACACCAAGTGACTTCAGCACGAGTTGACAGAACTGATGCGTGGTCGCGATGGTCGCGGCGTCAAAGCCGGCGAGTGCGTCACGCAGCCGCTGCCTGCGGTCAGCCACCTCCTGGCTCGTGCCGGCGAGCAAGTGGCTGATGACCTGGTTGTCTCTGGCGTTATCGCTGCGATTCTCGGGATCCTCAAGGGCTCTCACCGCATCCAGGATCTGGTAGCGCACCCGCTCCCGTAGCTCCTGGCTGGCCGCGCGACCGAAGGTGATCAACAGCATCTGGTCCAGCGTCGCCACACCCTCTGCGACATAGCGCGTCACCAGGCCCGCGAGGGTGAAGGTCTTGCCTGTTCCTGCGCTGGCCTCCAGCACCGTCGTGGTCCGCGGCGCCGGCAAAGGACCGAGCAGGTCGAATGGCTGCATCTATCAATCACATTCTCTTCGCGCGAGCGCTCATCGGTCACCGATCCCGCTCGGCGTGCAGCAGCGGCAGCCACAGCCGTGCAGCGTATGCACCCAACCGGGTCTGCTCGTGCTCGTACTCCTCGCCGGGTTGCACCGGCGTCATCAGCACGCTGATATCCGAGCGCTTACCCCAAACCAGTTCGTGCGCGGGCTGCTCGTTCTCGCCCGGGAACCTGCCGGAGTTCCACCTGTATTTGGCCTCACGTTCGGGTAGGCCGCGGCTGTATCGCGCATCAGCCCACGCGTAGGACGTCCTGAGCGGCAAGGGGATCGGCTCTCGGCGGCCCGCGTCATACATCGCTACTAGGTCTCTCAGCACGTCGAGGGCGGACTCCGGCGGACCCAGTACGTGCTCTTTGGGTCTGTCGCCCCGCCTCGCCCTACCGATACATACCGCTGTCCAATCGCGACCTGTATGACGAGAAGCCAACGCCACCAGGCGAATCCATGTTCGCAGAAGCTGCCTACCGTCCAGCTTCGAGTAGGTGACAGCCGTCATGCGTTCGTCGTAGAGTCCAGAGACCGTGCCGGTGACTCGCCGGCCGGCGCCGCTGCCCCCGCGAGCGAGGTCTGGGATGATCTGGACGTCGAGGTCGATCGCCGTTGGTTCCTCCGTGCGATGGCGCTGCGCTGCGGCCGCGAGTGCGGCCGACCTCGACGCGACTTCCTGGGCAGTCCGCCAGCCGAGGCGGCCCGGTGGCAGCGACCCGCGGCGCCACTCAGCCTGCAGGGCAGCCGCCGGGGTGACGCCCTGCAGCATGTCACCGAGCAGGCGGTCGCCGATCTTCCACTCCTGCAAGGTGTCGATCTGGACGGGGATGGTGTCCTCGATGGTGTCGACCTCCCACGGCAGCGTGTAGTCCAGCGCACGGAAGTACCCCTTGACGGGGTCGGAAAAGAAGCCGATGAGGTCATCGAGTGCAACGTCTTGGGCTGGTGGGAGCGGCAACCGCTCGCCGACTAGGTGCGGCCGCACATCGCGATGGCCGACGGCAATCCTGGCGGCGGTCAGCGCGGTCGGGTCGAAGGTGAAGGGCTCCCCCGGGGGCATTCCGAGGCGGCCGGGCGTGACGTTGTCTATGTCGAAGGGCTGCAAGGGATGTTCGATGAGCACGCGGTCGCGGACCTTCGTTGCTGTGGTGATGTCGAGGGCGTCGAGCAGTTCGACCACCGGTACCGCGGGTGGCTTGCGCTGACCGGAGTATTCGTCGGCGCCGGTGTAGGTGATGACCAACTTCTCAGTGGCCGCGCTGATCGCATCGAGTAGCAACTGCCGGTCCTCGGAGCGGATGTCACGCTCGCCGGTCATAGGGTCGCGGGCCAGAACGTCGTCACCGTCGACGGCGCCGACACGCGGAAACACGCCGTCGTCGAGGCCGACTAGACACACCACGCGGTGCGGTACCGACCGCATCGGCACCAGCGTGGCGACGGTCAGAGAGCCGGTGCGAAAATTGGCACGAGTGGGCCGGCCGGCAAGATGACGGTCGAGCAGCGCCTTGACGTCGGACAGGCGAAGCTCGATATCGGCGTGTGTGCCCGCTTGCGCGAGAACATCATTCAGCTCGCGATCCACCTGACTGCGCTGCCACAAGTCGTCGTCGGGCACCGCGGTCAGGGCGTTGATACCGCCGGACAGCGCGCACAGCCAGTCGCGCAGTGGCGCCGCTACTGATAGGGATGCGACTGTGGTAGCCAGCAGGTCGACGTACTCGGCGAGCCGACCCACCAGCTCTACCCGGTTGCTGCTCACGTCGTCCAGCGGCAGCGTGGTATCCAGCCATGCGCGTGAGTCATCGGACATCGCGACCCCGGCCAACACCCGGTCTACGCCGAACTGCCAAGTGTTTTGCACGAAGTCGACACCGTAGGGGTGGCGATGGTCGCGATCGAAACCCCACCGGATGTTAGCCTCACGCACCCAGTCGCCGATCGTGTCGAGGTCTTCGTCGGTGAAGCCGAATCGAAAGCGGATCGGCGCGGCCGCAGCGAGGTTGAGCACCTCGCTGGCGGTGGCGCGCCCGCCGGCCAGCTCGAGCAGTTGGCGGGCGAGCGCGAGCAGCGGATTGGTTTCGGTGAGTGCGCGGTCAGCGAGCTTGACACGTAGCCGGTGGGCGGGATGGGCGCCCTGCATGACGCCGCCGAGACCAAAGCCCGCCACGATCAGCGGTGCGTAGGCCTCGATGTCAGGACACATGACCAGGATGTCGCGGGGCTCCAGGGTCGGATCGTCGGCGAGCAGGCCGAGCAGCACCTCGCGCAGGATGTCGATCTGCCGGGCGGTGCCGTGACAGCTGTGCACCTGCACGGATCGGTCGGCTGCGTTGTGTGACCGCCGTTCTCGGTGGACCGCGTTGGCCGCGATGTCGGACTGCAGCCAGCCAAGAAGGGTATCGGGGTGTTCGGTCGATCCGGCCGGATGGCTCAAACACTCGTCGGTGTCGGCGGGAAAGGGCAGGCTGCGCTGCAGTTCGCGTAGGTCCCGTCCGAGCGTAGCGAGCAGGGGGTGTCCGACTTTGCGGTGGGACCTGTCCGCACGGCGGGGAATGGCGCCGTGAACGTTCTTGCAGGCGGCCCACAGATCGTCGCTGGGGTGCGGCAGCCAGAGGTGCAGATCGTGATGGGCACTCAGCGCATGGAGAAGTCCGATCTCGGTGTGGGGCAGCCGAGTGTGGCCGAACAGCGACAGTCTAGCCGGAAGGTCAGTGGCAGCTTCCTTCAAGCGGGCAACGGTTCTCGCGTGCCGGATGTGTGGTGGGTCGGCGTCTACGCGACCCACCAGGGCCCGGAAGAGCTCAGGCTGCCAACGCAGATCGTGGTCGAGGTCTTCGGTGCGGCCTTCAATCCAGTCGACCAGCAGCTGTGGGCGCTGGCGGGCGTAGGAGGAGAACAGGCCGGCGACGCGACGAGCGACGGCATAGCGCCGTCCCCGGCGCAGGTCCTTCTCCTCCCCGTTTTCGAAGTGGCCGAGGTGGCCGGCCAGTGGGGCGCACCAAGGTGCGTCGAGGCAGCTGTCGATCACTTCGAGCAGCGGCCACACCATCGAGTCCGGCGACCACGGATCATCGTCCGCCGTTTCGGTCAGCTCGTCGATCAGTGAGCGCGGATGCCGGAAAGTCACGCCGGCGCACACGCCCAGCACATGCGAGAGTCGCTGGCTGAGCCAGCGTTCCATCCCGCGGGAGGAGACCAGCACGAGTTCCTCTGCGAACGGATCGGCTCGCGGTGCGGCAAGCAGCCCGCCGAGGCCGTCGGCGAGCACATCGGTACGGTGAGCACGATGCAGGTGAAGCGCCATCGGCCGCCAGACTACGACGCCGCGGGCCGGCCGTATTCTCAGCCCTGTTCGATGACGTTGGCGCGGCCAGAATTCGAGACCTCCGGGGTGCCCGAGTGGAAGGTCACCCGGTTGTCTGTGCCCGAAGTTGTCCATGTCCGGCGCTGAGGGTGTCTCCGGCCCCGACCGTGAGGTACCGCATCTGGCTACAGCACGTCTCGCTTCTTGAACATCACGTACAACCCGACCACCAGCACCACGATGATCGCCGTACTGGCCACGAAGCCGCCAAAAGTCTGACTGCCCGGATAGAGCACGTTCTGGCCGTAGAACCCGGTGATCGCCGTCGGCACGGCGATAATCCCCGCCCAACCGGCGAGCTTCTTCATCACGTTGTTCAGGCGGGCATCCTGCAGCGACAGGTTCGTCTCAAACACCGTCGTGACCATGTCACGCAGCGAATCGGTCCACTCCGCAACCCTCAGCACGTGGTCATAGAGGTCAGCGTATAGCGGCTCGAGCTCGGTCGCGGCCGTCGCGTTCATTCTGCGATGGTGGATCACCGCCACCACCTCACGCATCGGCAGCACCACGCGTCGCAGCGCGACCAAGTCCTTACGCAACCGGAATGTGTCGCGCTGCAATCCATTACGCGGTAATCGGTCACCGAACAGATCGTCCTCGAGGCTTTCGATCGCCTCATCGAGGGACTGGACCGCGTCGAAATGACCGTCGACCACGACGTCGAGCAGGCCATGCACCAGCGAGCCGACGCCGTGCTCCTGCCCGCCGAGCTGGTCGAAGCGTTCCGACACCTCGTTGATGTCGAAGTGCGGTGAGAGCCTGACGGTGATCAATCCACGAGGCAGGATGAACCCGGAGATCCGGTGGGCCTTCAACCTCGACTCCGAGGTGTCCGTGGGCGGCGGAGTACTGACGGTGACCTCGTAGACCGTGAAGAAGGTGTGCGTCTTGTAGACCACCGCCTTGGTGCGTTCGGATTCGGCGATGGCGTCTTCTACTGCCCACGAGTTGAGGCCCAGCTCCTCGGCTAGTTCCTGCAGGATCTCGTGGTCGGCGTCGTAGATGTCACACCACACCAAGGTGCCGTCGGTGCTCAGGTAGTCCGGGATCGACTTGAACGCGAATTCGTCCCGCGGATTGCCATCACGCCAGATCCGGCCGCGGATGTGGGTCACCCGCCCATCATTGCAGCCCTAACTCGTCGAAAACGACATTCCAGAAGCGAAATTGCGTGCGAATCTCTGTGTAGGCGCGGTCTGGGTGGGGCGGAAGCTTGCTAGCTGAGACTGAACTCTGTTGCCAGACCATCGATTCCAGCCCTGATCGCATCCAGACCGGACTGGCGTGCCTTGAGTTTGGTAGCGACGTGCGCACCGATGTGCAATGTCGTCGCCGCTTCCTGAGCCACCTGCTGCGCGCGGGCGACGACCTGATCGGCCTCGACGATCTCGTCGAGCCAGCCGCCGGCGATCGCGTCGTCGCCGACGAACGTTGAGGCCAGTGCGGTCGCGCGCTGGAACGCCGCCGGGGTAAGCCGCATCCGCATGATCTCGACGGCTGAGATCGGGATGGTCATGCCGATGGCCACCTCGATGGCCTGGCAGCGCGACTTCGGCGCACCCACCCGATGGTCGGCCGACAGCAGCAGGAACGATCCCATCGCTACTGCGGGACCGGTCGCGGCGATGATCACCGGTGCGGGGAATGTCAGCGTCCGCACCGACAACTCGAAGCCACCCGCGAGCATCCGATGTGCGGCGGCGGGA
>DAOUYK010000042.1 GCA_030666145.1 Mycolicibacterium sp.
TTCCAATACATCCACATCTTCGGCTACCAAGATGTCGACCTCGAAAACGCAGAGAAGCTGGTGTGGAATGAAGGGAACACTACCTACGTTCTCATCAGACGCGAGAACATCCCTCTGCTGGAACCGCTGCGAGAACTTGGACTCGACGCGCTCGCCGACGGCCTCAACGGCCCGCTCAAGGCTATTATCGACTCCGCCTACAACCGCAACTATTCCGGGTTGGTGAGCCAGGACGAGCACGATTCTGTCCTGCAACAGTATTCGTCCCGGGACACCGTCCAACGTGACGCCGAACCGGTCGCCACTGCAGCGGCAGCCAGTGCCATCAACCGGGCCTCGGCGGTTGCCGAGTCGCCCCAAGAATCGGATGCGGTCCTGCCGCATAGGGAAAGCTCAGAAGACGTCGAAAGCCTCGCGATATCCGAGTCGGGGGAGTTGGTGGCCGAGGATCCGGAACCAGCCAGCGAAGCCGACGAGCCGTCCCTCGAAGCTGAAGCTGAGCCCTCACCGGCCGAGGCCGACGAAGTCAACGTCGACAGCGATCCGGACAGCCAAGACGACGCCTCCACCCTCGACACTGAAGGCGATCCGGACAGCCAAGACGACGCCTCCGCCTCGGACGTTGACAGCACGGACAACAGTGTGGGCTCTGATGAAGCGACATCCCGCGGGGGAGAGGCCGACGGGGGGGACAACACCTCCACTGCGGCAAGCGGCAATTCAGAGCCGAAGTCGGAATCCTCCCCCGGGTAACTCACCGAGGAGCAGGCTGGCAAAAGTGCTGGCGCGCAAGGCAATCACAGATGACACCGGCGGTTATTGGCTGCGCGGTCCAACAACGGCACCCGACCTCACGGAGAGCGTCCCGCCTAAACTACACATATGACGCAGGGTGCTGATCCGGACAACGTCGTCGCCAAAGGCCTACTGAGGGTCGAGGACTGCCTAGATGCCAGCGGCGAAATCGCGTTGCCACCCGGAGTCAATCTGATCTCGTTGATCGACCGCAACATCGCCAGCGTCGGAGATTCGATCGCGTATCGCTATCTGGACTTCACCGGGCCCGGGGGCAGTCAAGCCTTGGAGACGACATGGAACGAACTCGGGGTACGCATGCGGGCCATCGGCGCGCGAATCCAACGCGCGGCATCCCGCGGGGATCGGGTCGCGATCCTCGCGCCCCAGGGTCTCGAGTACATCGCGGGCTTCTTTGCCGCAATCAAGGCCGGGACCATCGCCGTGCCTTTGTTCGCTCCGGAACTGCCGGGGCACGCTGACCGCCTCGACACCGCACTGCGGGATGCGCGACCGGCAGTCGTACTGACCACGAACGCGGTTCGCGAACGTGTCCAGGACTTTCTGGAAAACCGACTGCCTGGGCTGGGCCAACCGCATGTCGTAGTGATCGACGAGATCCCCGACTCCCAGGCCGGCAACTTCGTCGCGACCGACATCGAGGCCGGCGACGTCTCCCACCTGCAGTACACCGGTGGCGCGACCCGTTCACCGGTGGGCGTCGAGATTACCCACCTCGCGGTGGGCACCAACCTGCTGCAAATGATCCTGTCGATCGACCTGAACGACCGGAATAACCACGGAGTCAGCTGGTTACCGCTGTACCACGACATGGGTTTGTCGATGATCGGCTTCCCGGCGGTCTATGGCGGGCATTCCACCCTGATGTCACCCACAGCGTTCGTTCGCAGGCCGCTGCGCTGGATCGAGGCGCTCTCGGCAACATCAAAGATCGGCTGCGCGGTGACAGCCGCGCCGAACTTCGCCTACGACTGGGCCGCTGTGCGAGGAGTGCCCGCCGACGGGTCTGGGATCGACCTGTCCAACGTGGTGACGATCATCGGCTCCGAACCGGTCAGCATCGATGCGATCAGAACATTCACCGACGCGTTCGCGCCATATGGCCTGCCCCGTACCGCTTTCAAGCCCTCCTACGGCATTGCCGAGGCCACCTTATTCGTCGCGACCACTGCGCCCGCGGCGCAGCCAAAGGTTGTGCACTTGGATGGGCGGCGGCTTGCTGCCGGACAAGCAGTCCAGGTAGCCCCCCATGATCCCCAGGCGGCCGCGCATGTGTCGTGCGGTCATGTCGCCCGTAGCCTGCGATGTGTGATCGTCGACCCCGAGTCCGCTGCCGAGTTACCCGACGAGCACGTCGGTGAAATCTGGTTGCAGGGCAACAACATCGGCCGAGGTTACTGGGGCAGAGAAGAAGAAACCCAGCGCACCTTCGGCGCCCGCATCAGCTCGACCCTGCACGCGCGGAGCCATGCCACCGGCGGCACCGCCCGAACATGGCTGCGAACAGGGGATCTGGGGCTCTACCTCGACGGTGAACTCTTCGTCACCGGCCGGATCGCCGACATCGTGACCGTCAACGGTGCCAGACACTATCCCCAGGACATCGAGTCCACCGCGGCCGGGGCATCGCCGATTGTGCGACGCGGTTACGCCGCGGCCTTCACCGTGGGTGCGAATGACAGCGAGGGCCTCGTCGTCGTCGCCGAACGCACTGCCGGCACCGCACGTATCGATCTGGCCTCGGCGATCGATGCGATCAAAGAATCCATGCTAGGCGAGCACGGGGTTCCGGTCATCGACGTACGCGTCGTGCCTGCCGGCTCGATTCCGCGAACCACCAGCGGCAAGCTGGCCCGGCACGCGTGCCGCACCGCCTACCTCAGCGGCGTGTTCGACTGAGAGCCTCAGCCCCCCGGAATGGCGCCGGCGACACTGAGCATCAAGACCAGCCCCGGTAGTAGATTGGTCACCTGGTGAGCGACGATGCTGGCCGCCAAATTGCCGCCATACAGCCGCGCCAAACCGATCGGGAGCGCGACCACCAGCAGTAGCGGCGCCCGCGTCCATTCGAAATGGGCGACAGCGAACACCACCGTGGTGACGATAAGTGCCGGCCACCGTCCCCAGTGCCGGTCCACCGCACCCCAGAGCAAGCCTCGGTAAACGATCTCCTCGCAGAAAGGGGCGACGACCACGACGACCGCGAACACGATGACTGCCCACGCCCAAGTGGCCCGGACGTCGCCGAACACATTGCCTACCGCGGAGTTGGCATCCTCACCTACGATCACGATCCATACCGCCGCAGCGGGGAGCGTGAGAAGCAACCCCCCGACTCCGAACAGAGCCCCCAATCCGGCGCTGCGCCAGGACCACTGCAGCCTCAGGTCGATCCGCGGCCCGTTACCCCGCAGCGTCGTTATGAGGATGGCCAGCGCAGCCGCGAGCAGGGTCGGCACCGCGACGGCCAGAACCACCGTCGAAACCGCAACGGAGCCTTGTCCACCCAACAGGGACCCAACGAGTAGCGCCGACCCGAGGTAGACCAGTTCCACGAGAAGGAAGGCGCCCAGACCCCAGCGCTGCGGGCGCGGCTGCTGTTCAGCGTCCACACCCGGACGCTAGCTCATCAGCTGATGGCGACGAACGGGCTCATCACGTCCCGAACGAACTGAGTGATGTTGATCGACGGATTCTGGTCCGGGAAGCTCACCGTCGCCAGAACATTGCCCCCCGCATCGGCGAAGTTCCCGTCGGCGCGGCCCTGATGCGACGACGAAGTCACCAAGATAATTCCCGACGCTCCCGCCTCCTTGGCCAGCGGCACCGAGAATCTGGCGTTCTCCAACGTGCTGCTGGCTCGGTCCTCAACAAGGATTCTCTCGTCAGGAATTCCGTAGATGCGCAGCATCTTGCGCATCTGCCCTCCCTCGGTGTTTCCGTTTCGAGGGTTGCCACCAGTGACGATGATGGGCGACTTCGGGAATATCTGCGCCACCGCCAGGCCGGCCAGAACGCGCGTATGCAGGATCAGGCGCATACCGCCGCTCGGCTTGAGCCCATACCCGAGCACCACGATCGCCGGCTTCGAGAAGTCCTTGGCCACCAGTTGAGCTGGGGCGGCATGGGCGGTACCCACCGACATACCTGCGAACAGAAGGACGACGACCAGGGCCAGCGAGGTCCCGAGGGTAACGACCGCCGCCCGGCACGCAGCCAGTGCACCACCGCGTTGCCCTGATGAATCAGTCATCATCCATTTCATCGCCGCGTCGCACCAATGTATTACGGTCCGGGTATTACAGTCCGGGTATTACGGTCCGGTCTCAAAGCATGAACGAAGCGGCGATCATGGGCTGCTGCCATTAACGCGACCGGCCTGAGACATGTCTGGTGGAGGGTGATGCTTTCTTACCGTAAGTTCCGCCGCCTAGCGCTGGCCACCGCCGCCAGCTCGGCTCTCTTCTTCGCCACCGCGCCCGTAGCTCTTTCGGCACCTGCCTATGACAGACAGGGCTATGTGGACTCGACCGCCCGGTGTACCGCACCGAACACGGCTGTCATTTTCGGACGCACGGCGACTTCTCGAGTGGCGATTTGTATGAGTTCTAATGGCGAATACCAGTACCGCGGCGTGCGGGTGCGTGACGGCGCCAAGCTCATCGTGCCCGCCTCGCGCTCCTCCGATGGTGCCTTCACAGCAGCCAACGACGGATTCCAGTACATGGTGACCTCCCGTGCGTTGGTCATCAGTTCGGGGACGCGAGTGATCCGCGACGAGACAATGCTGGACTTCCATCGACCAGGTGCGACGACCGCGCCCACAACCACAGCGCCCACAACCACAGCGCCCACAGCCACAGCGCCCTCAGCCCCCGCAGCGCCGACCCCGACCACACCCCTGCCACCGCCGCTGGCGGCCGAGGAAGGCGGCAGCGGCGGCGGAGGAAGGCGGCTGAGCGGGGAGCTCACAGGTATGGGTCGGCCCACGCACTGATGATGCGGGCCGCACGTCCCGCCTGGTACTTACCGGTGAGCAGGTGATCGGCACCCTCAAGCGAGACAAAGCTACGCGGATGCCTGGCCGCGCGGAAGATCTCGCTGGCGTTCGCGATACCGACTGTGTTGTCGGTGGGTGAATGCATAACGAGCAGCGCTCGGTGCAGAATTTTTATCCGCTCACGTAGATCGGCGGCCCGGACGTCCTCGATAAAGTGTCGCCGCAGGGTGAGGGCTTTGCCGCCGATCAGGAATGTCGCCTCACCCTCGGCTTCGATCCGCTGCACGAGTGCGTCGTAGCTGCGCTCGACGTGGGCCGGCTCAAACGGTGCACCGACACTCACCACCGCGGCAACGGTCGGGCAGTCGTGGGCTGCCGCAATCACCGCTGCGCCGCCGAAAGAGTGGCCGACGAGCAGACGCACCTCGCGGCCCGAGTCGTTCATGAACTCCACCGCACGAACGGTGTCGGCGACCTTGTGAGAGAAGGAGCCGTCCCCCCAATCGCCGGCAGAGTCGCCGAGTCCGAGGTTATCGAACCGGAGCATGCCAATACCCTCGCTGGCGAGTTGTTTGCAGATGCGGCTGGCCGCCTGAGAGTCCTTACCGAGCGTGAACCCGTGGGCGAAGACACCCCATCCCCGAACATCGGGTTTGGGAGGATCGATCAGGCCCGCGAGTACCGGACCGCCGCTGCTGGGGAACGTGATGCGCTCTGCCACGTGGATTATCCTTTCATCGCACCCAACGAGTGGACCGGAAACTCAACCATCGGCCGCGTTGGCCGCGGTGCTGGCGACGGTCGACGACCGCACCGCCCACGTGTCAGACAAGGCAGTTCCATGTCTGCAGCTCGGCATATTCGACCAACTCCGGAGGCCGCTCAATGCCATTGTGGTGCAGCGCTACACAGATCTCCGGCGGCCGGCCCGGTCACCGCGATCACCGGCGGCGCGCCAGCAGCCAGGCATCGCCGTTCGCTTCCCGTGCCGCGACTAGCTCCAAGCCCTCAAAGGCCAATCGCAACTCGCCCGCTTTCACCCGAAACGACCCGGGAGTGCCCCCGACTTCGCTGAGCGCGCTGATCGCGAGGAGCCCGCCGCCGGCAAGCCGCTCGACGATGGGCCCGTCCAGACGCCCGTCGCGAAACCTGTTGCAGATAAGCACATCCGCCGACGGACCTGCCGGTAGTCCGTCATCGAGGTCCGCGATCTCGAAGTGACAGCGGTCAGCCACACCGCCGAGCTCGGCGAGCCTTCGAGCCTGCCTGACCGCAACCGGGGACACGTCACATCCCAGGACGTCCAATCCGCGTTGCGCCAGCCATACTGCGACCCCGCCACGCCCACACGCCAAATCAAGCGCGTTTCCGGCGGCGGGAAAAATCTCGGCAAACGGCCGAAACACCGCGGGGAGGGCGACATCCTCATCCGACCCCGCATCGCGGTCGGTGTACCGACGGTCCCAGCGGAGGCGATCTTCGTCGGACACGATCCCAGGCTAAGCCTTGCCCCGTGATCCCCGACTCGCTCCGTAGACCGCACTCTTTCCCCACGGACCGCACTGCAGGGATGTTCCCCGAGGACCGCACTGCAGGGGTGACACCAGCGAGGGGACTAGCGTCGCATGCATGGGTGAAAGCCGAATGAGGGTGCTCGTCGTCGGGGGAGGCTTCGGCGGACTGTTCTGCGCCCGCAGGTTGGCCGGCAGCGACATCGACGTAACCCTGCTCGACCGCACTGCGGGCCACTTGTTCCAGCCGCTGCTCTACCAATGCGCGACGGGCACCCTCAGCATCGGACATATCAGCCGCCCGCTGCGGGAGGAGTTCGTCCGAGACCGCAACGTCACCACCCTGCTCGGCGAAGCGCTCACCCTGGACCCCGAATCGCGTCAGGTGACCGCCCGCCGCCCCGATGAGAGCCTGTTCACCATCGACTACGACGTGCTCGTGGTTGCCGCCGGGATGCAGCAGTCCTACCTCGGCAATCCGCAATTCGCGCAGTGGGCACCGGGAATGAAAACCCTCGACGACGCACTGAGCATCCGCCAGCGCGTGTTCACAGCGTTCGAGATCGCCGAAACACTGCCACCAGGGCCTGAGCGTGACAGCTGGCTGACCTTCGCCGTGGCCGGCGGCGGTCCCACCGGGGTGGAGCTCGCCGGACAGATCCGCGAGTTGGCGACGCGGACGCTGGCCAATGAGTTCCACAGCATCGAGCCAGAGGAGGCCAGGGTGCTGCTGTTCGATGGCGGAGATCGTGTGCTGAAGAGCTTCGCCCCGAACTTGGCGAGCAAGGCAGTCGAAACCCTCGGAGGCCTTGGGGTGGAATTGCGGCTGGGTGTGCACGTCACCGACGTCTGCCGGGAAGGAGTGACCGTCACACCCAAGGCCGGCGGTCCGGACCAGCAATACTCCGCCCGGACCGTGCTGTGGACCGCCGGCGTGGAAGCAGTGCCCTTCGCCAGACATATCACCGATGTCCTCGGCGCCCCGTCCGACCACTGTGGTCGTATCCACGTCGAATCCGACCTCTCGGTGCCCGGGCATCCGGAGATCTTCGTCATCGGCGATCTAGTCGGCCGAGACGAACTCCCCGGTGTCGCGGAGAACGCGATGCAGGGCGGTCTGCACGTGGCCAGCTGCATCCGCCGCGAACTCCACGGCAAGCCGCGACGACCCTACCGCTACCGAAACCTCGGTTCAGCGGCTTATATCAGCCGTGGAAAAGCGTTATTGCAGGTCGGCCCCATCAAGCTCGCCGGCTTCGGCGGTTGGCTGGCTTGGGGGCTGGTCCACATCGCGGTACTCACCGGGGTGCGCAATCGCCTCAGCACCGTCACTACGTGGCTGGCGACCATCGCCCGCGGGGCCCGCTACCACCGCGCCTTCATGCTCGGTGACAGCCAAGCAATCTCCGAGCAGCATTACACCTGGGCGCCGCACGGCGACGAGCCGCCACCGCAGTGAGGTCCGCGAATCTCACCGCTGCCGTGCCCGCAAACTGTCCAGCATCCGACGGTCCCGTTTGGTCGGTCGCCCGGCACCGCGATCGCGCGCGGCCACCACAATGGCGGGAGTTCGGGGCGGTGCAGCCGTCCGGTCGAGGTAGCAGGTCACCGCATCGGCTGCCCCGACCCGCTTCTGGATAACCCGCAACACCTGGACAGTCCTTGTCGTATCACCTATCCGGGCGCGCACTTCGTCGCCGGGGGAAACCGCCGTCGACGGCTTTGCGGGCCGGTCATTGATCCGCACATGCCCGCCACGGCACGCCGCCGCGGCGTCGGGCCGGGTCTTCGTCAGCCTCACCGCCCACAACCAACGATCCACCCGGGTCGACTCCATGACCTCCATCATGACCGAGCGACCCCCGTCCCGCGATGTGAGTCTGACAGTCCCCTCAGACCGATGCCCTACAGTGGTGCCAATCCGGAGAGCGCTCATCGCCTTCTGGCCTCAGTTCCGGTCCGGGCGCCTTGAGCGTGGCAGCGGCTGACTTCCTCAGTCCGAAGCCTTAGACGTCCCACGGACTCGCTGCCCGATATTCACCACACCGCTCAAGGAAGTTGAACATGCTGGACACCTACCGAGTCAAGACAACTCTCACCGGCTTGAAGAGGCTGGCAACGATGCCGGCGCAGGACAAGCAGGCAGGTGTCGAAGCGTACAAATTTCTTCAACGCATGCAGGCGGGCGAGCCGACTGAGACCGCAGATGAAACCAGAGCGGTCGCGGACTATTACAAGGTCCTCAACAACATGCTCTCAGTCTTTGATCTCGAGAAACTCTATATCCCGCCCATGCTGGACGAATCCAAAGGCCTCTACGACAACCAGTTGTTGATCGAGAAGGCGGTGCTGAAGGACTTGGATCTGAAGGATCCTGCTGACTCCCACTTACTCGACATGGGTTGCGGACGGGGGAGGATCTCGCACCATTTCGCGACGATGACTGGTGGACAGGTATCCGGTTACAACATCGACCCGAACCAGCTCGAGAACGCCGTCGACTGGGCCGAACAATGCGGCATGAGCGACAGACTTCATTTCAAGTTCGGGGACCATCATCAGCCCCTCGAGTATGAATCCGAAACTTTCGACGGATGTTTCTCCTTCCAAGCCGTGTGGCCCTTCTTCAAGAAAGAGGAGTTGGACGCACACGCACAAGAGATGTACCGCGTACTCAAGCCGGGATCACGCTACGCATGCTCGGAGTATCTGCTCACGCCTTACTTCGACTGGAATAACGAAGAGCATGTCGCGCTGCACAAGCTCTTCCTCCCCACCCTCGCCGCCACCCAATCCATGTATCCGGCCGACGTGTGCGCCGCGCTGGAGCGAGCCGGTTTCCACATCGAGGTTTCCGCGCCCTCCAAGAGCGAGGCGTGGCCGCTGTGCGAGCAGAAGACTGCGCTGATCCGCAGGGGCGGGCATGTCGTCAAAGCGCTCGCAGCGGTGCATATCGCACCAGGGTGGGCGACGGAATCACTCGACCTTCTACAAAAGGGCGGCAAGGCCTGGAACGAAGCCGAAAGAGCCAAGATCGCCGACTTGAACTGGAGAATCGTCGCGAAAAAGAACTGATTCCACTAATGGTATGACCGGGTCGCAAGGTAGATAGTGGCCCTCGACCGTCCTCCGGTCAATGGGTTGTCGAACCAGACCTGCTGGGCCTCAACATCAGTGAATACGGTTTCGAGTACCGCCTTGAAATCTTCGTCCGGTGCGTCATCGGACCACATGGCAAACGTGCCACCCCGAACAATATGGGCGGCTGCGGCTTCTAGACCGTCATGGGTGTAGAAGTCAGCGTGCACATCGTGAAGCAGGTGTGTGGGCGAGTGGTCGATGTCCAGCAGGATCGCGTCATAGGTTCGGCACGGTTGCCTCGGATCGAAACCGGCCACGCTGGTGGCGGCTGCGAAGAAGTCTGCGCACACCAGTGCCACGCGACTGTCGGCGGCCAGGCCCACCGTATCCGGTAGTAGGCCGCTTTGGTGCCAGTCGATGACCGCGTCAGAGTATTCGACAACGGTCACTGTCTGAATCCGATGGCACTTCAAAGCTTCTTGAGCGGTGTAACCGAGGCCGAGGCCGCCAACTATCACGTCGAGGTTGGGTCCAGGTGTCCTCGCCAGCGCCAGCCGCGCCAGTTCTCGTTCGGCGGCGGTGAACAGGCTCGACATCAAATACTCGTCACCGAGCTTGACCTCGTACACATCGGCACGCACCGCCAGATCGAATCTGCGCCGCAAGCTGATGATGCCCATGGGAGTCTGCCGCCAGCCCAACTCCTCTAAGTGCGCACTCATCGAACGCGATGACTGCCAGACATAATCGGTTGCTTCACAGCCAATTTCGGCAGGAAATTACCATGGCCGCCGGCTCATCAACTCGAAGCGCCGAGGATTTTGATTGCAAAGACGAGCGTGTCACCTGGCTGGATTCCAGCGGCAGGCTGACCGTTGGGGTAGCCGTCCGCGGAGGTCATTGCGACGGCGACCGTGGATCCGACCGTCTGCCCGGCAATGGCCTTCTGGAAACCGGACACAACTCCGTCGAGCGGGAACTCAACCGGGGCGCCACGTTGGTAGCTACTGTCGAACACCGCCCCGTCGCGTCCATTGACGCCCATGTAGCAGACCGAGGCCGTCGCCGTGTCTGCGACGACCGGTCCGTCACCGGCGTGGAGCGTGTGCACCTCGGTCTCAGACACGCTGAACGGCGCCTCGACGGTGATGCTTGGCGCCGCCGTATCGGTGGGTCCGGTGACCGCGACGCTCCCCGTGCTTCCAGGCAGCGTCCAGTCGGGTGTGCCACCAGCCTCGGGCACCGCTGTTGGGCACGCGCTTGCTGCGGTCGCCGTTTCGGAGCCGGAGCTGCACGCGCCGAGCGTGAGGACCAGCGACGTGGCACAGGCCAGCAGGGCGATCGACGAGGACATACGAGAAGAGTTCATGCTCGTCACGCTACAGCCGTGGGTCGGCTCCGAACAAAGAGGTCGCCGCAGGCGCGCTGGAGCAGGCCCACACGAGGGCGTACTTATTCCGTGTCGACCCGCACGTCGGTCAGTTGCACCGTCACCAACGTCGGGAAAGGCAGCGGTCGGTTACCCGGCCCGATGGGGTGGACCCACCGGCGGGTCGGGAACACCAGCCCGCCAGCCCGAATGGGATCTGCGCAATAGTGCGCAGCCCGGGCCCATCGGCCTATCACCTCCGGAGCATAGTCGTGACGGCGCAGGTGACCATCACCGTCGAAGTAGAAGGTTTGGCGTGGTGAATGGGTATTAAGGCCAGGCGGGAACCTCACGTTCAGACAGCGCCAGGTCTCTTCGCCCTCCTGCCATATTCCGCCCTCGGTGACCTCGACTCCTTCGCGCGTCAACAGGTACGGCGTCGTGAGGTAGTTCCACATCGCATAGCCGGCGAAGTAGACCGAGTCCAACGGGTCCCAGCGAATGTTACGGCGCAGACCCGCCCGGCCGGAGAATGCAGTCCGCGGATTCGCGCGCGAGCTAATGACCTCACCATCATGAGTCTCGATCCGTACCGACCCATTCTCAAAAACCCCGCGCTGTTCACCACTGGGGAATGGGTCCAAAACTGTCTGGGCCTTCTGGACATGCACCGCAACTTGGTAGTCCGCAAGGCGGTTGCCCGGAACTCGGGTTCGGAGCAGCAGCCCGCCCGAACGCACACGGGCGTGAATTGTTGCGGCGCTTTGCCATCGCTCAACCCCGCCGTGAGCGCCTAGGACCTGCTCTAGGAGTGCACTCATAGGACACCCAAGCCGTGCAAACCTTTGTAGAGGAACCATCCGCCAAAAACGAGCCCGAGCGCAATCATGATGACGCGGTTGTGGTCCTGCAGCCAGCGCAGAACTGCGTCTAGGAATGCTGCCGACCGATCCGGAATGAAGGCAGCGGCAGCAATGATGGCCAAACTTGTACTGACTCCCAGTAGTACGAATGCGATGTAGTTGGCGAAATTTGCGCTACGCGTCATGTCGGCATCACCGATCGCGCTGATGGCCGCCAGGGTGAAGACCCACATCTTTACCGAGATCAGCGCGGTAGCGCCGCCGAGCAGGAACGCCTTGGCCGGTGTCATCGATGACAGGGCCGCCATCCATTTCGGCGGCGGATCGTCAGGGTCGCCGCCGCCGAGGAGTTCCCGGATGGCAGTGACCAGCAACACCACCGCGACCACGAGAACAATCGATGACACCACCCAGTTGTGGCCCCCCTCGGTGGGGTCGCGCTGGCCCCAGTGCAGGATCGTTCCGAACACGAGACCCTGCAGGAGCCGAACCACTACTGTGCCAACGACGGAGGCGCCGGCGGTGCGAACCCGCCCCGGCGTCCCCAGCAGGGCAAGCGTGATCACCATCTCCACTGGCATCAGTGCCGCGGCAATGCCCAACGGCGCCAGGCTGGCCCACAACGATCCCACGTCAGCTGCCCATTCCAGGTGGGAAGACACCGACGGTCGCGGTGCTCATGAGGAGTGCTCTCCGGTCAAATTGCTCTGGGCCGACGTTGCGGCCTGTGGTTGAGACTATCTCCCCTAGCAGCAGCCGGTTGCCGACATCGACTACTGGGCGCCCAGAGCGGCGCGCACGTCGGCCTCGGCGATCGCTGACACGAGATCGGCCGGAATTGGGCTAACGGTGGCGTCGATGCGGTCGATACTTCCCGTGAACCGGAAACCATGCCCATACGGCGCGACGGGAGACCCGGTATCGATACCGACATCCAGGGTTTCTCCGCTCATCGAGAACCGAAACGGAACCGTCCTCTCGATCCGTCCGGTCGCGGCCACAGCGTCGCCGATTCTGAGTGTCACCGACGCGCCCATCCCAAGTCCGCCGCCGTCATAATCAAACGAAAGACCAAGCAGTACAGTTCCTTCCGGCAAGGTTTCAGCAGCAGCGATAGTCGTCAGCTCGTGGCCGAGGTAGTTGTAAACGAATACCGGAATGCTGCCCTGTAGATACAGCGTCCACCCCGACATCGACCCGCCCTGGCAGATAACCACTCCCTGCGCGCCGCCCGGCGGTATCTGCAGCTGCGCCCGTAGGTCGAACGAAGTGCTGGTATACGGCAGCGTGGCCGACTCAGGGATCCGCGTCTGATCGGCGAAGTAGGTGACCGAAGTCCGGTTGGCGAGCAGGCTCGGACGGTTTGACGGCAGCGCCCGGGCCAGTGTCGAATCACTGATCGGATAGACCTCGTGCTTGCGGGCCTCGACGTCGAAGATGGCTTTAAGGTCGGCGAGCTGGTCGGGGTGCTGCTCAGCGAGATCCACGCCCTGGCTGAAGTCTTCGGCGAGATGGTATAGCTCCCAGCGTTCGGCGTCGTCGAACGGGTAACTCTGAGTGCGGATCCACGGCAGCCGTCCGTGAAAGCAGGATGCGATCCAGCCCTCGTGATACACATTGCGATTGCCGAAGATTTCGAAGTATTGCGTGGTTCGACGGCTCCTGGCGTCGGCATCAGCGAACGAGTAGCGCAAGCTGACCCCTTCTATCGGCTTCTGCTCGATGCCGTTGACCCGCGCAGGTGCCTCGATGCCGGCGGCATCGAGAATCGTCGGTGCGATGTCGATGACGTGGTGGAACTGGCTGCGCTGCTCACCTGCGGTGGCAATCTTGCATGGCCAGGAAAAGGCCAGCCCGTTGCGGGTGCCACCAAAGTGCGATGCCACCTGCTTCATCCATTGGAACGGCACGTCGAGCGCCCACGCCCAGCCAACGTTGTAGTGGTTCTCGCACCGCGCCGTGCCGAAGTCGTCAATGTGTGCCAGCAGCCATTCCGGATCTTCAGGCAGCCCGTTCTGAAACGCCGGTGAGCTCCAGGCGCCGTGAATCGTGCCCTCGGCCGACGCGCCGTTGTCCCCACAGATATAGAGGAAAAGCGTGTCATCCCACTGGCCGAGCTCCTCGATCGCGCTGATGAACCGGGCCATTTGTGCGTCGGTATGGGCCAGGAACCCTGCGTAGACCTCCATGAGTCGGCGCGCCACCGGCTTGTACCGGTCGTCATAGTCGGCCCACGCCGGAACCTGCTGCGGTCGCGGCGTCAGCCGGGTACCGTCGGGGATGATGCCCATCTTGAGCTGCTCACCGTAGATCTTTTCCCGCAAGGCATCCCAGCCATCGTCGAACTGGCCGGCGAATCGGTCAGACCACTGCGGCCACACGTGATGGGGACTGTGCGTAGCGCCGGGTGCCAGGTACACGAAGAACGGTTTGTCCGGGGCAGAGGTTTTCTGCAGCTGAATCCACTCAATCGTCTTGTCGGCCAAGTCTTCGGTGAGGTGATAGTCCTGGCGGCCAGCGTAGGGCTCCACCGGCGTCGTCTGGTCGTAGAGCGCCGGTTCGTACTGTGATACGTCGCCACCCAAGAACCCGTAGAACCGCTCAAACCCGAGACCGGTGGGCCAGCGGTCAAACGGTCCCGCGGGACCGATCTCCCAGGTTGGGGTGAAATGCGCTTTCCCGAATAACGCTGTGCTGTAACCGTTCATCCGCAGGATCTGTGCGACCGTAGCCGTGGAGTTCGGTATCACACGGTCGTAACCGGGAAAACCGTATCCGACCTCGCAGATTGCTCCCATGTGAACACTGTGGTGGTTGCGGTCGGTTAGCAGTGCCGCACGCGTCGGTGAGCACAACGCGGTTGTATGGAACTGGTTGTAGCGCAGGCCGGCCCCGGCGACACGGTCCAGTGCTGGCGTGGGGACCGGGCCGCCGAACGTGGAAGGGGCGCCGAAGCCGACGTCGTCGAGCATGACCACAAAAACATTGGGCGCGCCTAAGGGCGGATACTCAATAGCAGGCTTGACCGGGCTGGACTCGGCCACAGTTGGATTGGTCACTCCGGTGAACTGATCTGTACTGCGCGGCAGGTCGACCATCGTTGCCTCCGTTTCGCTGTGGTGCCGTGGATTCTTGTCCGGCTTGGATCGATTCGCTTGAAGCGGCGCGGCGATTTCGGAGACCAGCCAGTTGAGCTGTCACCCCGTCGGGGCGAGTTCGGCGGCGCCAAACGACACGTTGAAGCGATCACACCAGATGCTGACGCTGGTGAGACCGTCGATATCGGTGTCGGCCGGTACTGGGTAATTGGCGTTACCGCGGTTTCCCTTCAACGGGCCGAGATCGACCCAGCGACCGTCGTCGAACACACCGGCCTCGCCGAGGCCGGGCGTGACCGACGCGTCCGTCACTAACACCTTCAGATCCGGGCCGTCGCTGGTATTGAGGTCCTCGACGCGGACCATCAGCGATGCGTCGGGCAGTCGGAGGAGCCGCACCGTCCCACTTGTCTCGTGCTCCTGACTAACCAAAGCGCCCTGGGCTAGGACCTCGATGACCGCGGCGACGGTCGCGGTGCCCTGTGGGCCGGGGGATGCCTCGCCGGTGGCCACGCTGGGCAGCGCTTCATCAACTGTCTTGTTGGTAAACAACTTCCAGGGCTGAAACCAGTACGCACCGAAGCCGAGGGCAATCACCAGAACTGCCAGGCCCACCAGCACGAGGGGATGGCGCAGGAAGGGACGACGCCGCCGAGGCGGTTCGGAGAATTCGGTCATGAGGAGATTGTCGGTGCCGGCGCCCGTGCTTGTCAGCGATCCCGGCAAAACCCCTGGAAGGTTAGTCGATGCGGTGCTGACGGGGTGTGCATCAGACTGCATGCATGTGTCCCGGATCGCGCAACTCGGCAAAGATGCGCGGGTGGTGTTGATAGGTCGCCGGATAGTTCGCGATAGGTCACCGAATGGGTGGAAGTGTTTTCAGAGCAGCAGATTTCAGCGTTGAAATGAGGCGTTGTCGATGGCGCGTCGCACACCCACCATCCACGCATGTGTTCCTCCCCGCCTCGGGCCGCTAATCGGCAGACAAGCGCGGGGGCGATGCCCGCCCTTGCCGCTGCATGGTGGGATATGTTCATCGAGCAGAGCGGGCGGGTGGCCTCGGGCGAAGATTGCCCCCGGGCTCGAAGCCGGTTCCTTGGCCACGCAGGAAGGCGCGTGACGTGACAGACCTCGACTACGTTTTGGGTCACTCGGACCACGAGATGGATCGCCTACGTCGCCAGGCAGCGCTCCTCGACTCAACTACCCGGGAATACATGGCGACGGCCGGGCTAAAGCCCGGAATGAGGGTCTTGGACGTGGGAAGCGGCGCGGGCGACGTTGCTTTTCTTGCCTCGGCGCTCACAATGCCCGGCGGGCACGTGACCGGAACAGACACCGCTGCGGCCGCAGTGATCGCCGCATCTGCCACCGCGTCGGCTCAGGGCCTGTCCGAGATCGTCCACTTCCGAGAGGGCGACCCCGCCAAGCTGACCTTCGACCAACCATTCGATGCGATTGTCGGCCGCCACGTGTTGGTCTTCCAAGCAGATCCGGCCGACATGCTTCGTCGACTGTCTCGGCATCTGGCACCCGGCGGCATCGTCTTCTTCCACGAGCCAGACTGGTCTGCAGTCCGAACTTCGCCGACTGCGGCGACCCACGACCGCTGCTGTCAATGGATCGTCGAGACGACGAACAGGGCGCACACTTCCTGGAACATGGCCGACCGACTGCACGGCGTCTTCACCGACGGCGGGTTGCCAGCGCCGAACATGAGCATGCGGACCTTCATCGGGGCGGGGACCTCAGCGGAGGTCTGGTTGCGGGCCGTCGCTGACATCGTCGAGACGCTCCTCCCGGCCATGGAGACCCAGGGGGTAGCTACCGCTACCGAAGTCGGAATCCAAACCCTGGCACAGCGCCTGATTGATGAGTCCCGGGAAACCCGCGCCACGGTTATCGGCCGCTCTGAAGTCGCAGCGTGGTGCCGCAGTGGAGACAACTCGTAGCGTTTTCCCTGCATCTCCCGACCGGGCCGGGTGTCGCGGGTCTCGTGGACGCCACTACCTATTACGTCTTCCTTCAGGCAGACGCTCGAGTCACAGCACGAAGTACTAGGGCCCTTGCGCGCAACTGAGACGACGGTCACGAAAGGGTGCGCACCAGCCGAATGTATGTACCATCGGGCTTGTGATGAGGCTGATTGGGATCCAGGAGTGTTGTCAGGCGTAGCTGCGCCTGCCCCTGGTTCTATCCACTCGTCTTCTTCGGAGTCCTCATCATGTCTATTGCCCTCAATTCCCGCGCGAACAGCCTGTCTTCGGTTCTTCGCAGACGCGCCTCATCCCCAAAAGCACCTACCCGGCTGCGCCTGCCGGACCTTTTGCACGTCACTGATCACGAGGCCGATGCCGTGCTCAGCGGCCACTATGACCATCTGCTGCCACCCGGTGGTTTACCCACCGACGAGCGATGGTTCAGCCGGCTACGCAGTGACGACGAGATGGACGTGTGGTTGATCAGTTGGGTGGCGGGACACGCTACCGAGCTGCACGACCATGGTGGCTCGCTCGGTGCGCTCACGGTGCTCACCGGTTCCCTTCACGAGAGCCGATGGGCGGGCGACCGGTTGCTACGCCGGCGCCTCGATGCCCGCGATCAGGCAGCGTTTCCGCTGGGCTGGGTGCACGACGTTAGCTGGGCGCCCAGCCAGCCGGCCGTTGCGGGCACTGGCACTCTGAGCGTCCACGCCTACTCGCCCCCGCTGTCTGCGATGTCATATTACGAGGTCACCGAGCGCGAGACGGTGCGTCGTGTTCGCACCGAATTGACCGACGCGCCAGAGGGATGACGATGGCCAGCCGTATCGATGTGATGCTTGCCAACGCCCGGTCCCAGCTGAGTCGCCTGCAGCCAAATGAGGTGACGGCGGCGCTTAAGCGTGGCGCGCTGCTCGTGGACATCCGCCCGGAACGCCAACGACAGCACGAAGGCCAAGTACCGGGCGCTTTGGTGATCGAGCGCAACGTGTTGGAGTGGCGCTGCGACCCGACTAGTGACGCACGTCTG
>DAOUYK010000290.1 GCA_030666145.1 Mycolicibacterium sp.
CCTGAGCGAGGGCATCACCGCCCTGTTCGAGAAGCGGGCCCCGGACTTCAAGGGGGAGTAGCTTCGCCGCTCAGTGTCCGTCCAGTGGTCTCAGGCAGTGCGGCCACGCAAACGAGGCTGACGATCGCCAGGCCGCCCATCCATCACCATCGTCGTCGAGATACTGGTGGACCTGCTTGACCTGCGCTTACGCATGAGACCCCTGGGGGTGTGGACCCAAGGGGGGTACCCGGCCGACTCTCGCTGCATAGTGGTCGCATTTTATACGAACGTTTTCCACGTTTATCGTAGAGGTCGGAGGGGTAGTTCCAGGTGAGTAAAAATCCTCACCTGGCCGTTCATCGTGCCCTCCCGTGACCAACGAACTACCCTCACACCCAAGGATCGGGGGCTAAGGGATGAAGTTCATCGCCCGACTCAGCGTCGCTGCGGTAATCTCCGCTGCCCACTAAGGCATCGCAACTTCAAGCCCCTGCTTCGGCGGGGGCTTTTCAGTGCGGACGAGGCGCATCATGGTGATGCAATCCATGGCCATAGCCGCCTCTTATGAGTGCATCGGCGAAGCAGTTTTCGTCAAATAGTGGATCGCATCCCGGGGAATCATCTGGCAACAAACTCGACCAATGGGGCTTCATTCCTTGCACGCCTGCAACGCGAGCACAGAAAGCCAGAGGTGGCAACATTAAGTTCTGAAGCCAGGTTGGCGGATTTGTAGCCCTAAGTTCATTGCGAAATAGCCAAAAAGTTGCCCCTAGCTGCAATGCATTTTTTGGTACACCACTATCTCTGTGAGGGAGTTCGTTTCCTATGCCGGCCAAGGCATCATGCAGTTCAGCACTTTTGCATGCAGGCCGAAGTTCGACAACTCCGTGGATTAAAGCGCCACTTCTATTTTCTTCTGCATGCACCGCACCAGGTGGAACAACCGCGGTTTCTCCAGCTTGGAGAAGAACTTCTTTCCCGTCAACGATTAACACTGCTTCGCCATCAAGGATCGTGAATGTCTCACTGCAGCCAGGATGAGTGTGAGATGCAATCTTGCCCCCAGGCTCATCGATCCAGCGGAAACGCACCACAGAGCCTGCGGTTTCACGCCCAGTGAGGACGTACTGAATGTGTTCTCCAGTTGCAGGATTGAAGGTGGCTCGGTAGCGAGAAATACCATCGCTAGGAATTTTTAAAATGGTCACTATCCACTATTATCAGTCATTCAGATTTAGCCAAGACCACGGTTTTTGGCAGCTTCAAGTCTGACTCTAATTTTCACCCGAAATCGCGACCAGGTCGCCACGTACATGTGGGTGCTACTCACTTCGGACCCTTTCTTAGCTCCTGAGACCTGGCCACCGCCTGCCGCAGTTGCCGCCGCCGTGGTCGAACGTCTATGACTTGTATGCCTCGCCTCTCGACGAGCTTGGTGCTGATTTCCGGTCTTGTGATCTGATCGAGATCAGACGGTTGCGGTGCGGAGACGCACCCTCGACGCCGTCGACCGGCAGCGCGCGCCGCCCGATTCCACGGCCGCCGCCATCGCGCCGGCCTACCATCAGTCCATGGGCGAAGCTCCCGACGACGAGCCTCTGGCGGAGCTGGTGGCGCGCGTCGCGCGCGGTGGCGCGCCTGACGAGTTGCCGCGACGATCGGCCCGTCGCCGGGGCATAGCGTTGGCGGTGGTGGGGATTCTTGTGCTCGTCGGGGTGGCTGCCGGGATCGTGTTGGTCGCCGAGCCATGGGATCCCGAGGCGTCGGTGTGGCAAATGCGGGACGATCCGCCGACGCTCGCCGAGCAAGATCCGCCGACACTCACCGAGCAAGTGGCGGCCGTGCCAGGTATGTCGACGAAACAAGCGGCCACAATGGTCGGTAGCCTCCAGTCGAACTCGCACAAGATGGCAAGACTTATTGACGAGTGCGAGGAAGGGACCAGTGCGCGGGGGTTCGGTGCGTTTGCCACGACGGGCGTCGACTTCTCCCCCCGGAGGCGGGAGGTGTCCGCCGCCGCGTGGGAGATCATCTACAAGTACTACTGCCCGGAAGCGGCGAGCAGCTGATGATCGGCCCCCGGCAGTTCCTACTCTCGCTGCTGGCAGCTCTGTGGCGGGTTCGCTGCGAAGCGTTGACGCTGCTCGGTGTCTCAGGCAGCGCGCGCTCCAGTCCGCAGAAAGTCCGCAAGAGCGCCGTAACTCCCCCAACCCCGCCAACGCTATGTGACGAAATAATCTCAGCTCAAGGCATGTTCTCTAATCTCACCGTGCCTCTCCAACCCTTAGGGACGCATTGCACCCCAAGGTGTGCGACACCGCATACTCCCGTGTAGCGGTACTGCGCGGCGAAGATATTCGGAAGGTAGGCAGCCAGCGGGCCCATGCACGCACCGCCGAGGGCGTAGGTCGCCATGATTGCCGCACCGAAAACAATGTGGTTTCTCGTTTCGATCAGCGGGAAGACCACGAACGCCCACGGCGTAGCTATTGCGACGGCGAAGCCGGTGACGCGCCGCCGTCCATAGCTGTCGCTGAGGATTGCTGAGACGGCCGCGGTTGCGACCGCACACACCCCGCCGGCCACTCCGACCAGAAGCACCAGGGTCAAGGAATAGCCCATGTGCTCAGAGGCGCAGTGGGGGAAGAAGGTTACAGCCTGAAAACTCAGCATGAGGGCACAGATCACCACGCCGCCAGCCAACAGAACCTGACTGCCCTGCTGACGCAGCACTGCTGCCAGAGGCGCACCCGAGTGCGATGCGCGTGGTGCTGCGTCCGCGAACACCGGGGATCGGCCTGATCTTCGGCGGGGCAGCCATGGGCGACGCCTACGGTGGCGGGTTATTGGCCCGATTCATTCCGGGCACGGTCTTGCTCATCGGATTCGCGATTATGATGATCGACACCGCCGTCGCAATGCTGCGCGGACGCAAGAACACTGAGGGGGCCGACGGTTCCGGCCGCGGACATCACTTGCCGATACCGACGATCATCGCCGAGGGCTTCGTCGTCGGCCTCGCGACCGGCTTGGTCGGCGCTGGTGGTGGATTCTTAGTCGTGCCAGTCCTCGTACTGCTGGGCGGGTTGCCGATGCCCGTCGCGGTGGGCACCTCACTGATCGTGATCGCGATGAAGTCGTTCGCGGGTCTGGCGGGATATCTGTCCAGCGTGCAGATCGACTGGTCGGTGGCGCTGGCGGTCACCGCCGCGGCTGTGGCGGACGCCCTGCTTGGCGCGCGTCTGGCGGGGAAGGTTAACCCCGACGCGTTGCGGAAGGCCTTCGGCTGGATGGTGCTCGTGATGTCCTCGGTCATCCTGGCCCAGGAGATCCACCTGAGCTTCGGAATCGCCGCAGCGACAGTAACGGCGATCGCCGGGGTCATGACATTTGCATATTCCCGGTACGCGCACTGCCCCCTGCAGCGGCTTGTCGGGACGACGGCCGCTGGCCCGGCCCCCTAATGATCCCCAGGGAATACCCCCGCGGGTACCGCGGGTTTATCTGATCGACGGAGGGACTGACAGCTATGGTTGGTGACGAAGACGCGATCCTCGCGGTGCTCAACCGGCTACGCCGGGCCCAGGGGCAGCTCAACGGGGTGATCTCGATGATCGAGCAGGGCCGCGACTGCAAAGACGTCGTCACGCAGTTGGCTGCGGTGTCAAGGGCTCTGGATAAGGCCGGATTCAAGATTGTCGCAACCGGATTGCGGGAATGTGTGACCGGGAAGGCCGCTGAGGGACAGCAGTCGATGACCGAGGCCGAGCTCGAGAAGCTGTTCATGGCCTTGGCCTGACCTGGCGATTACTGACGAAAGGATGTGCGATTGTGAGTTACGCACTATCGACGACGTT
>DAOUYK010000094.1 GCA_030666145.1 Mycolicibacterium sp.
TCGGACTCAGCCTCGTCGGACTCAACCTCGTCAACCTCAGCATCGTCAACCTCAGCATCGTCAACCTCAGCCTCGTCAACGTCCACCTCGTCTGACTCGACCTCCTCGGACTCGTCGGACTCGTCGGACTCAACCTCGTCAACCTCGTCAACCTCGTCGGACTCAACCTGGTCAACCTCGTCAACCTCAACGTCGTCAACCTCAACGTCGTCGCCCTCAGCCTCGTCGCCCTCAGCCTCGTCAACGTCGTCAACCTCAGCCTCGTCAACCTCAGCCTCGTCGCCCTCAGCCTCGTCATCTTCGGCGGCAACGCTCACCGCGGCGGCTACACCTGTTCCAGACGCGACAACACCCAATTCCTCCAATGAGGTGATGCCCTCTGCCTCAACCTCAGCGTCCTGCCGGCCGCGCAGAGTCGCGGGATCCTCGCGGCCCTTGGGCGCAACCATGATGTATACGACCGCAGCGATGAAAACGAAGGTGGAGGTGAATGAATTGATGCGAATCCCTGCCAGCAGGGTGGCCGCGTCGCTGCGCACCAGCTCGATCCAGAACCGCCCCAGGCAGTACCCCGCGACATACATCGCGAACAGTCGACCGTGTCCGATCCTGAACCTGCGGTCGAGCAAGATGAGCGCTGCGAAAATCAATAGATTCCATAGCAACTCGTACAAAAACGTCGGATGGACTACTTCAATCAGTTGGCCGGTCGACACCCCGTTGAGCGAATCTAGCGCGCCGCTGGCGTTGCGTCGCTCGTAAATCTCCAGGCCCCATGGCAACGTCGTCGGGCGACCGAACAGTTCCTGGTTGAAGTAATTGCCGAGACGGCCGATCGCTTGGGCCAGAACGATTCCCGGCGCGATCGCGTCACCAAACGCGGGCAGCGGAATCCCACGACGCCGGCATGCAATCCACGCACCGATGCCACCCAGTGCGACGGCCCCCCAGATCCCGAGGCCGCCTTCCCATATCCGGAGTGCGGCGGCGAAACCTGCCCCGCCTTCGCCGAAGTAGGTACTCCAGTCGGTGAAGACGTGATAGACGCGACCGCCGACGAGCCCGAAGGGCACCGCCCACAGCGCGACGTCGTAGATGACGCCGGGTTCACCTCCCCGGGCCACCCATCGCCGGTCGCCGATCACCAACGCAGCCATGATCCCGACGATGATGAACAGTGCATACGCGCGCAGTGGCACCGGGCCCAGCTGCCAGACGCCCTGTGCGGGGCTGGGGATATACGCCAAAATCGTAGTCGTCATGCAGTGATCCTCTGCCGTACTCCGTCAGCGAGATCCTCGGCCAAGGATCGCAGTGCGGGGATGCCTTCCGTGAGCGCGGACACCAGCGCTGACCCGACGATCACGCCGTCTGCGTACGCGCCGATATCTGCGGCCTGCTCCCGGGACCGCACCCCCAGTCCTACTCCTACCGGAATGTCCGAGATCTCTCTAACCCGGCCGACGAGCTCAGGTGCGGAATTCGACACTGTCTCCCGCGAACCGGTGACGCCCATGGTGGACGCCGCATAGACGAACCCCCTTGACGCCCTAACTGTTTCGGCCAACCGTTGCGGTGTCGACGACGGCGCAACCAGGAAGGCCCTGTCCAGGTCGTGTGCTTCAGAAGCGGCCAGCCACTCATCCGCCTCGTCGGGAATCAGATCAGGAGTGATCATGCCGAGGCCACCGGCCGAGGCCAAGTCACGGGCGAAGGCGTCGACACCCCAGCGCAACAACAGGTTCCAATAGGTCATCACGACCGCGCGGCCACCGGCATTGCTGATTGCCTCGACAGCGGTAAGCGCATCACGTACTCGAACGCCCCGGCTTAACGCCGCCTCGGTGGCCGCTGCGATCGTCGGTCCATCCATACCCGGGTCGGAATATGCGATGCCAACTTCGACTAAATCGCACCCCGATTCGACGAGCGCAGTCATCGCAGAGATGGAGGTCTGCACATCGGGAAAGCCAGTGGGCAGATATCCGATCAGCGCTGAACGGTCCTCGTCGCGGCACGAATCAAAGAGGCTCGCCAGCCGACTCATTTTTCCCTGCCTACGGGCAGGGCGAACCACTTCGCTGCAACCTCGACGTCCTTGTCTCCGCGTCCCGACAGGTTCACCAGAATGATCGATCCCGCTCCCAGTTCAACACCCAGTTTCAGCGCTCCGGCCACGGCATGTGCGGATTCGATGGCCGGGATGATCCCCTCTGCCCGGCTCAACAGTGACAACGCGTCCATCGCCTCGGCGTCAGTGATCGGTTCGTAGCGCGCGCGGCCGAGATCCTTCAGTGACGCATGCTCCGGGCCAACCCCTGGATAGTCCAAACCCGCAGAGATTGAGTGGGATTCGATCGTCTGGCCATCCTCGTCCTGCAGCAGATACGAGTACGATCCTTGGAACGCTCCAGGCGACCCGCCCGTTAATGTTGCCGCGTGCCGACCGGTCTCGACACCATCCCCCGCCGCCTCGTAGCCCAACAAGCGCACCCCAGGGTCATCGATGAATTCGTGGAATATGCCGATCGCATTCGACCCGCCACCTACGCACGCAGCCACCGCGTCCGGTAGCCGTCCGGCCTGATCCAGTATCTGCGCGCGGGCCTCCAACCCGATCACGCGCTGAAAGTCACGCACCATCATCGGGAATGGGTGCGGGCCGGCCGCAGTACCGAAGCAGTAGTAAGTCTCGGCGGCGTTGGTCACCCAATCTCGGAAGGTTTCGCTGATCGCGTCCTTGAGCGTCCTGGATCCGGACTCGACCGACGCAACCGTCGCACCCAACAGCTGCATACGAGCGACGTTGAGCTCCTGCCGCGCAGTGTCGACAGCACCCATGTAGATCACGCACTCAAGGCCCATCAGCGCACACGCGGTCGCTGTCGCCACCCCGTGCTGGCCGGCTCCTGTCTCGGCGATCACCCTGGTTTTACCCATCTGTCGGGCAAGCAGTGCCTGGCCAAGCACGTTATTGATCTTGTGAGATCCAGTGTGATTGAGGTCTTCTCGCTTCAAAAAGATCCGGGCGCCGCCGGCATACTGGCTGAGTCTCTCGGCCTCGTACAACGGTGACGGCCGTCCCGCGTAGTGGCGCTGAAGTCGATCCAGCTCATCGAGGAAAGACTGATCGCCGCGAGCCTTCTCGTAGGCGGCTGTCACCTCCTCGATGACGGCCATCAACGCCTCAGGGACATATCTTCCCCCGTACACGCCGAAGTGCCCCCGCGAATCGGGGTCATGGAGGGTGGGTTCTGCCACTGCCGCACTGGCGCGCGGCAATTCAGGGCCGGCGTTTACAGCCACTTAGCGAGTGGTCTTCGGGCACGACGGATGCGTACCGGCGGTGACCAGGTCCGCGACAGCGCCGCGGGGGTCACCACTGGTGACTAGCCCCTCGCCGACGAGGACCGAGTCTGCGCCCGCTCCGGCGTATGCGAGCAGGTCCGGGGTACCCCGCACTCCTGACTCCGCGATCCGGATGACACTGCTCGGCAGGCCCGGCGCGATCCTGCCAAAGCAGTCCCGGTCGACCCGGAGTGTCTTGAGGTCGCGCGCGTTCACACCGATCACCGATGCGCCAGCCTGCAATGCGCGGTCCGCTTCCTGCTCGGTGTGCACCTCGACGAGCGCCGTCATGCCTAGCGATTCGGTACGCTCGAGCAGCGAAACCAGTGCCTGCTGTTCTAGAGCGGCGACGATCAGCAAGAGCATGTCAGCACCGTGTGCGCGAGCCTCGTGGATCTGGTAGGGCCAGATAATAAAGTCCTTGCGCAGAACGGGAATCGACACCGCTGCACGTACCGCGTCCAAGTCCTCCAGCGACCCGTTGAAGCGGCGCTTTTCGGTCAGCACGCTGATGACGCGCGCACCGCCGTCTTGGTAGGCACGAGCGAGCTGCGCGGGATCGGCGATTGCAGCCAACTCTCCACGCGATGGGCTGGCGCGCTTCACCTCAGCGATCACCCCGACACCAGGTGCGCGCAAAGCGGCCATCGCGTCCAGCGGCCTAGGAGAGCCCTGGGCACGCTCCTTGACTTCGGCCAGGCTCACGACAGACTCGCGAGCGGCAACGTCGGCACGGACTCCCTCAAGAATGGAGTCGAGCACGGTCGCCGAACCCATAGGTGTCGCGTCCCTTCTCCACACGGCCGTTTGATTCTTCACGAAGGGTAGCCGCCACCACGCCACTGCCGATCACCGCCCCTTGTTGTCCGGATGGGCTGGGTCTTGGGTGGGATCGGAACCCTTATCGAGGGCATGCCAGATCATCGGTTCGGACATCGTTGTCGTGGACTCGTCCGTCCCGACCGGACGACGAAGGGAGTAGCGCGCGGCATCAGAACCTGCCCCAGTTGCCGAGCGCATGAACAGGACAGAGCCGAACAAAGTCAGCGCTGCGGCGATCAAGGTCGCGACGGCACCGCCGTAGTGTCGCTGGGTACCTAGCAAGTCGGCTACCGGTACCTCTGCCAAACGGGCCGAACGCACAGCAATGTCTACGATCACCCACAGGCTGACCGCGAGGTACCCCATTCCGGCGCTCGCTGCGGCCACCAGCACCGCCAATACCCGCAAGGGCCAACCCCGCACCGCCAACGCCGCAACCGCGGCTGCCCCCACCAACAGTGCCAGCGGCAGTAGAGCCGTCGACCAGTCGGCCCCTGTCAAATCGGCGGTTTTCGGCTGCCCCAGTCCGTCGAACGAACTGATCTGCACCCACGTCAAGCGCGACGCCACCCAAAGGCTCGCCGCGGCGAGCAAAAGGGCCAGCTGAGCAACCCGGATCATGGCTCACTCAACGTCTCGGCTGCGGCGATCGCGCTCAACACCGCACGGGCCTTATTCGTCGCCTCGTTGTATTCATAGGGACCATTGGAGTCAGCTACGACGCCACCGCCGGCCTGCACAAAGGCGGTGCCGTCGCGCATCAGGGCGGTCCGAATGGCGATCGCGAAGTCGGCGTTGCCGGCGAAGTCGAGATAGCCCAGGACACCGCCGTAGAGCCCGCGGCGAGTCAGTTCGACCTGCTCGATCAGTTCCATCGCCCTGACCTTCGGCGCTCCCGAAAGCGTCCCGGCCGGGAAGCACGCAGCCGCCGCGTCCAACGCCGTCTTGCCGTCAGCGAGCAGCCCCGTCACCGTAGACACTAAGTGCATCACGTGGCTGTAACGCTCGATGTGACTGTAGTCCTCGACTCGCACCGAGCCGGGCACGCAGACCCGGCCCAGATCGTTGCGTCCGAGGTCGACAAGCATGAGATGCTCGGCGAGCTCCTTGTCGTCAGACAGCAGCTCCTTCTCCAGTAACACGTCCTCCTCCTCGGTGCTCCCACGCCACCGGGTACCGGCGATCGGGTGCGTGGTCGCGCGCCTCTCCGTGACCGTGACTAACGCTTCAGGGCTCGACCCGACGATCGAGAAGTCCAGCCCCCCAGCATGGTCTGGGACATTGAGCAAATACATGTACGGGCTCGGGTTGGATACCCGAAGCATCCGGTAGACGTCCAGCGGGTCGGCCACGGTATCCATTTCGAAGCGTTGCGACAGCACAACCTGAAAGGCCTCTCCGGCCTCAATATCCCCGACGAGCTTGTCGACGATTGTGGTGTACCCCTCGACAGTCCGCTGGGCGCGATGCGAGGGCGCGGGTCTGCTGAACGTGGCGACCGTTGACTTCAGCGGTTCTTTCAGTGCAGCGGTCATCACATCCAGCCTGGCCACTGCGTCGTCGTAGGCCCAGTCGACTCGTTCGTCGGTACCGTTCCAGTTGACGGCATTGGCGATCAACGTGATGGTGCCCTCGTGATGGTCCACGGCCGCGACATCGGTCGCCAGGAGCAGCAGCATGTCTGGCACACCCAGGTCGTCAACGGTCAGCTCAGGTAGCCGCTCCAGTCGCCGCACCATGTCATAAGCAAAAAAACCCACCAACCCGGAAGACAGCGGCGGCAGACCTGGCAGCGCCGCAGTTTGCAGCAACGTCAGCGTCTTGCGCAAGGCATCCAGCGGGTCACCACCGGCGGGAGCGTCCTTTGGGGTGACACCCAGCCACACCGCCTCGCCGTCGCGGACGGTCAGCGCCGACGGTGCACCGGCACCGATGAACGACCACCGCGACCACGACCTACCGTTCTCCGCTGACTCAAGCAGGAATGTCCCGGGACGGTTCGCGGCCAGTTTGCGGTAGGCCGATAGCGGCGTCTCGCTATCGGCGAGCACCTTGCGAGTCACCGGAACGACTCGATGTTCGGCAGCTAGGGCCCGGAAGGCCTCGCGCGACGTCGTGGCTAGCAGCGATGAGTTCTTGCGCGAAGAGCCATCAGGCACGTTGGCGGTCGTCTGCACCCAGACATCCTCCCAGACGTACCGTTGTCGGTATGACACCTATCAAACCGGGCGATCGGGTGGCCGATTTCGCACTCCCGGACCAGACGGGGACGACAAAGACCCTGACGGAACTGCTCGCCGACGGACCGATCGTGCTGTTCTTCTACCCCGCTGCGATGACGCCCGGATGCACCAAGGAGGCTTGCCACTTCCGTGACCTCGCGGCCGAGTTCGCCACCGCCGGCGCAAGCACGGTCGGCATCAGCGCTGATCCCGTCGACAAGCAAGCGAGGTTCGCCGAACAGCAGCAGTTCAACTATCCGCTGCTGTCGGACGCCGCAGGTGTCGTGGCTACGCAATTCGGGGTCAAGCGTGGCCTGCTGGGAAAGTTGATGCCGGTGAAGCGGATGACGTTCGTGATCGACAGCGACCGCAACGTAATCGAGGTGATCGGCAGCGAGTTCAGCATGGACACCCATGCCGACAAGGCGCTCGAAGTGCTGCGCAAGCGTTAGTCCGCCTGCCCCTCCGGGGCCAGCAGCACGTCGGCGTCAAAACACGAGTGGTCACCGGTGTGGCACGCGCCGCCAACCTGGTCCACCTCTATCAACACTGTATCTCCGTCACAGTCCAGGCGTACCGAATGCACATGCTGTGTGTTCCCCGACGTCGCCCCCTTGACCCACTGCTGCTCGCGGGACCGCGAATAGTATGTCGCCTCACGGGTTTCCAACGTGCGGGCCAAGGCGTCGTCGTCCATCCAGGCCACCATCAGCACCAGGCCAGTCGCCCGTTCCTGCACCACCGCGCAGAACAGGCCGTTGGCGTCGCGCTTGAGCCGCTTCGCGATCGCGGGTTCGAGAGTGGTCATCGTTGCCCTCGATCGTTTGGACACGCTTGCACTCGCGGGGCGACGGTTACCCCGCCCGAGTCGAACTCCTGCACGCTCATCTCACCATGATCCCCTCGGCTGCCATCGCCGCTTTTACCTGGGCGATCGTCAGCTCCCGAAAGTGGAACACGCTAGCCGCCAGCACCGCGTCGGCGCCCGCTACCACTGCGGGAGCGAAATCTTCCACCTGGCCGGCGCCGCCACTGGCAATCACCGGCACCGACACCGCACCGCGGACAGCGCGCAACATCTTCAGATCGAAGCCCGCTTTGGTGCCATCGAAGTCCATCGAGTTGAGCAGAATCTCACCCACACCGAGTTCTGCTCCGCGAGAGGCCCATTCGATCGCGTCGACACCGGTGCCGCGGCGGCCTCCATGGGTGGTCACCTCCCAGCCCGACGTGGTGGGCTGGGCTCCCGCGGGAACAGTGCGGGCATCGACCGATAGCACGATGCATTGCGAACCAAACTGCCGAGACAGCTCCGAGAGCAGCTCGGGTCGCCCGATCGCCGCGGTATTGACCGCGACCTTGTCAGCGCCGGCACGCAACAGAACGTCAACATCGGCCACCGAGCGCACCCCGCCACCGACGGTGAGGGGAATGAATACCTGCTCAGCGGTCCGCCGTACTACGTCCAGCATGGTGGCACGGCCCGACGACGATGCCGTCACGTCCAGGAAGGTCAGCTCGTCGGCGCCCTCATCGTCATAGGCGGCTGCGAGCTGGACGGGATCGCCTGCGTCGCGCAGGTTCTCGAAGTTGACACCCTTTACTACCCGACCTCCATCGACATCCAGGCACGGGATCACACGAGTTGCGATGTCACCAGTTGATCTCACAGGTAGCCGTCCGGAGCGCCGACGGATCTGATGGTCTCCAGCAATTGTTCGTGAACACCCGGCGCCGCCACTAGCACCGACTGCGAGGACACAGTCCAGGGCTCGCCGGCGAGGTCGGTGACCACGCCGCCGCCCGCCCGCACCAACGCCACCCCCGCCGCGTGATCCCAAATGTGGTGGCCGAAACTGATCGCACCTCCCAGGCTGCCGGCTGCTACATAGGCGAGGTCGATCCCCGTCGCGCCGTGCATCCGAATCCGCGAACACTCACGGCTCAGATTCTCCAGGACCGCGGCCCGGTAACGACCCGGATAATGTCCCCGGGACTCGACGTTGAAGGTGCCGATCCCGACCACGCAATCCGACAGCGCTGTGGGCTCCAGCCTTTCCAATGCTTCACCATTACACCGCACTGGCCCACCGACCATCGCGGTGTAACGCTGCGAGGTGAATGGCAGCCAGGTCAATCCCAGAACGGGCTGACCGTCGGCCAGCAGCCCCAACAGGATCGCCGCCGTCGGTAATCCCGCGGCATAGTTAAAAGTGCCGTCGATCGGGTCAAGAACCCACACCAGCTCGGCATCCAATGACTCGCCGCCGAACTCCTCGCCGTGCACCCCGATTCCGGTAAGCCTTGTCAGCTCGGCCACCACCCGGCGCTCGATGGCTAGATCCACCGCGGTGGCGAAGTCGTTGCCTTTCTTGGCGACTGCGGATTCGGCGCGATGGCCCGCGATGAACTGCGCCGAAACAGCGTCGAGTACCTCGGCCGCAGCGTCGAGCAGCGCGGCCAGTTGGTGCGGGTCGTCGGTCATGTGTTGATCGCGGCCAGGGCCTGCGGCAGCGTGAATCGCCCTGCGTACAAAGCTTTCCCTACGATTGCGCCCTCGACACCGCGATCAGTCAATGTGGCGATCGCGCGCAGGTCATCCAGGCTCGATACCCCACCGGAGGCGATGACGGGCGCGTCGGTGCGTTCGGTGACCTTTGCCAGCAGGTCGAGGTTCGGTCCGTTGAGGGTGCCGTCCTTAGTGACGTCGGTGACGACGAAACGTGGACACCCTTCGCGGTCGAGACGTTCCAGCACGGGCCACAGGTCTCCTCCGTCGGTCTCCCAGCCACGACCGCGCAGCCGGAAGTTTCCAGAGCCGACATTGTCGATCTTGACATCCAGCCCGACAGCCACCCGTTCGCCATAATCCGCGACGACCTTGGCGCACCATTGCGGGTGCTCCAGCGCGGCCGTGCCCAAGTTGACGCGCGCACACCCGGTGGCCAGCGCTGCCGCCAACGAGTCGTCGTCGCGGATACCCCCCGATAGCTCGACCGCGACATCGAGTTTGCCGACGACCTCGGCGAGCAATTCCCGGTTGGACCCGCGTCCGAATGCGGCGTCGAGGTCAACGAGGTGGATCCACTCAGCGCCATCTCGCTGCCACGTCATCGCTGCATCCAGTGCCGAACCGTATTCCGTCTCGCTGCCGGCCTGTCCCTGCACTAAACGCACCGCGCGGCCCTCCACCACGTCGACGGCCGGCAGCAGGATCAGCGTCGGTGAGCTCGGATTCACTACGGTTGGATACACGCCGGTCAACTTAGCGCGCCTACCCAGTTCGACAGCAATTCGGCACCGACGTCGCCGCTCTTCTCGGGATGAAACTGCGTGGCCGAAAGCGGACCATCCTCGACGGCGGCCAGAAACGGCGTCGCATGGTTGGCCCATGTCAGCAGCGCGCTAGGGTCACCCTCCCACTGTTGTGCGGCGTAGGAGTGCACAAAGTAGAAGCGGGTGTGGGCATCCATCCCACGAAACAGCACGCTGTCCGCCGGGGCATCCACGATGTTCCACCCCATGTGCGGGATCACCGGTGCATCCAGCCGGATCACCGTACCCGGCCACTGCCCGCAGCCAGTCGTCTCGACACCGAATTCGACGCCTCGAGAAAACAGGATCTGCATCCCCACGCACACCCCCAGTACCGGCCGTCCCGCCGCCAAACGATCAGCGATCGTCTTTTCCCCGTCGATTTTGCGCAGGCCCCCCATGCACGCTTCGAAGGCCCCTACCCCGGGCACCACAAGACCGTCAGCTGCCATCGCTGTCGACCGATCAGCAGTGACCTCGACCCGGGCACCCACACGCTCGAGCGCTCGCTGAGCCGACCGCAGGTTTCCCGACCCATAATCCAACACGACAAGCTTCGGCAAAGTCTTTGTCACAGGAAGCCTTTGGTGGACGGCACCCCGCTGACCCTGGGGTCGTACTCCACGGCCTGGCGCAGCGCCCGCGCCACGGCCTTGTACTGCGCCTCGGTGATGTGGTGTGGGTCGCGTCCGTAGAGGGTGCGTACGTGCAGCGCGATTCGGGCATTGAACGCCAAGGATTCGAACACGTGCCGGTTCACCACGGTGTGATATGGCGTCAGGTGTGTTCCAGTGGACCCGGCGATAGTGAACTCGACCATGTAGTCCGGTTCCCCAGTGTGCACGAAGTAGGGCCGCCCGGATACGTCGACCGCGGCGTGGGCCAGCGTCTCGTCCATCGGGATGAATGCATCACCGAAGCGACGGATCCCCCTCTTCTCGCCGAGCGCTTGTCCCAGTGCCGTACCGAGCACTATCGCAGTGTCCTCGATCGTGTGGTGCCCCTCGATCTCGATGTCGCCCTGGGCCTGCACTGTCAGGTCAAAGCTGGCATGACTCCCCAGTGAGGCAAGCATATGGTCGAAGAACGGTATGCCGGTCTGGACGCTGACCTGTCCAGCGCCATCAAGGTTGAGCTCGACCAGGATGTCGGATTCCTTGGTCTTGCGTTCGATCCTCGCGCGCCGGCCTTCCGCGGGGGACGTGGTGGAGGTGGGCGTGGAGGTGGGCTCAGTCACGATGCTCCTATTCGGGCGCTGGCGGCCAACAGCGCATCATTCTCGTGGGCCAGGCC
>DAOUYK010000282.1 GCA_030666145.1 Mycolicibacterium sp.
GGCGGGCTGGGACAGGCCGAGGCGATTATGGCGACCATGATTGACATGTGGAATAGGTGCGACGTCGAGCGGTGAAGGATGGCTGGGTAGATCCGATCAGCGTTTCAGCCAGCCCTGCACCGTCGGCAGATCCCGGCTGTAAGTCTGCAGCAAGTCGCTGTGGTACAGCGAGCCACCGGTAATCACGTTGTCGCCGCGCCAGACGATATGCACTCGAACCACCCCCTTGTCGAAGTAGTCACTGCGATCGGCGATCCGGTGGTTCCATCCGGCTTCCTCGGCGACCGCCGAGACAATCTGTCGCTCGTCGGTGTCAACCATCGATGATTCCTCAATATCGAGACTGGGTCGGTGCCACCTTATCCTCTGCCAATCCTCCCCCAGTCTCTAGTGACCGTCATACCAGCTATTGCTTGCTACCCAGATCACCGATCAAGGTTCGACGCAGCAAATGCATTGCCACCGTTGTCGAGCGCTCGCGGACGTCTGTCCGGTTGCCGGGCAGGGTCGTCGTCCGCGTCAGTGTCCGGGCTTCTGCCGGGCCGTCGGCTAGCGCCACCGAAAAGCACACCGTGCCTACCGGTTTGGTTGCCGTGCCGCCTCCAGGCCCTGCGATCCCGGTGATCGCGACCGCGGTGTCGGCGCCGAATCGCTGCAACGCACCTCGTGCCATCGCGTCTGCCACCGGCTCAGACACCGCGCCGTGCAATTCGATCAGAGCGGAATCGACTCCCAGCAGTGCTGCCTTGGCCGCGTTGGAATAGGTCACTAAGCCGCCGGCAACGTAGCTCGATGATCCGGGCCGCTCGGTTAGTCTGGCGGCCAATAGTCCCGCGGTACACGACTCAGCCGTGGCGATTGTGCGGCCGTCGAGAAGCCCCGCGATCTGATCGTCGACCAGAGCGCCATCCTCGGAGAATATCGCGTGTGCGTGCCGATCGCGCAGCACCTTAAGCAGGTGCGAATAAGCCCCCGCGTCCTGCGGCTCGTAACGCGTGACAATCTCCAACTCACCACGCCGCAGGCACGTCGTGATCTCCAACCGTTCGAAACCCACGACGCCGAGCTCGGCGTGGCGCAGGGTGTCGGCCAGAGCGGACTCGGGCAGGCCGAACAAGCGGATCATCTGTTGCCGGAATTGGGTGCGGCCTGAGATCGCCGACTGGACCGCCTCGGTGGCAACGGCTGCGCGCCACATCGGCTGCAGTTCCCGCGGCGGGCCAGGCAGCACGACCACGGTCGGCGTCGGTGCGTCCGCGATCACGACGCCGGGTGCGGTGCCCACCGGGTCGAGGATGACGGCGCCGGCCGGCACCAAGGCCTGTTTGCGATTCGCCTCGCGCACGGCGGTGAGATCAACACCGGGGAACTTCGACATCAGCCCGGTGACAATCTCGCCGATCCTGACCTCGAGCGCACCGTCGAGCACCAGCTCCCGGTCGCAGAACCGGGCAACGACTTCCACAGTCATATCGTCAGCGGTCGGGCCCAGGCCCCCGCTGGTGATGATCAGATCCACGTCTTGATCGGCAAGGAAGCGCAGTTGCGCCTCGATATCGGTGGGGCGATCACCGCACAACAGGATATGGCGTAAGTCCACACCCAACTCCAGCAGCCGGTCGGCAAGCCAGGGACCGTTGCGGTCCTGGACCCGTCCGGTGAGGACTTCAGTCCCCGTCACCACGATTCCGACGCGTGCGCTCACGGGGAACGACACTACGCATGGACACCCGCAGAGCGACTACTTATGGGGCACGTCGATGACCAGGCCGCCGTCCATGACGAACTCGGACCCAGTGGCGTAGCGCGATTCGTCACTGGCTAAGAAAACCACGAATGACGCGACCTCGTCGGGCTGCCCCGGGCGGCCCAACGGGATCCGCAGCATGTTGTCCGGGAAGTACTTTGTCATGGGGGTTCGGATGAAGCCGGGGTGCACCGAGTTCACCCGGATGTTGTGCGCCCCCAACTCAAGTGCCGCGGATTTAGTCAAGCCGCGTACTGCCCACTTCGATGCCACGTAAGGGTGCACCATGACTGCGCCGCGCAGACCCTCGATCGAAGAGACGTTGATGATCGATCCGCCACCTGCGGCTTTCATTGCATCGACCGAAGCCTGCATGCCGAGGAATGTGCCGGTGAGGTTGACGTCTATGCACTTCTGCCATTTCGCCATATCGAACTGGCCGATAAGACCCAGTGCGACCGTGCCCGCGTTGTTGACAAGGACGTCGAGCTTGCCGAAGTCGTTTACCGCGGTGGCGACGGCCGACTCCCACTGGCTGGCCTCGGTGACATCGAGATGGATGTAACGCGCGGAATCAATTGTGCTGGAGTTTATTTCCTCGGCCAGTTCCTCGCCCTGATCGTCGAGTATGTCCCCGATCACGACCTTGGCGCCTTCGGCGACCAACGCCCGTGCATCCTCGGCACCCATCCCCCTGGCGCCGCCACTGATCAGTGCCACTTTTCCGTCCACGCGTCCCATGGGGCGTCACGCTACCGCAACGCGAATGTCTCACTAGAACCTTTTCCAATTGTCCTTCGCCGCACGCATACTGCCCTCTATCGGTGTCGAGGGTGGCGCTGACGCTAGCGGAAAAAGCCGCCGCCGCGCGCGGCGGCGACTCATCGAGGACGCCCGCCTCAAGTTGGCCGGAGTTTAGGCCTTCGCAGGCCAAATTGGGTAAGACCTAAACTCAGGTGGTTGCCTGCTTCGGCCCACCACGAACGTAAGTCGAGAGCGCAGACTTACCTCCGGAGCGCCGACGACCCCCGTAGTATGGCGAGTTGACACCCGTGACAGCCCGTCACAGCGTCGGAAGAGGAGTGAGAACGTGACCGCGGAGGCCACAGATCCCTTAGATCTGGTCGATCCGATCGCTCAGATCGAGGCGAGTCCACCCGGTCCGGAAGTAGGCGCCTTCTTCGATCTCGACGGTACGCTCGTCGACGGCTTCACCGCGACGGCACATGCGGGAGACCGTGTCCGGCGCCGCCAATCAAGCCTCGGCGAGGTGCTGGGTGTGGTGGAGGCCTCGGTGCGGTATCGCTTGCGGCGCATGCACTTCGAACCGCTTCTGGTGCGCGCCGCAGGCTATCTGCGCGGTGAGTCCCTGGACGAACTCGACGAGGTCGGGGAACGGATATTCGGTGAACGGGTGCGGTCGCGGGTGTTCCCTGTCATGCGCCAGGCCGTGGCGGCCCACCAGCGGCGGGGCCACACGGTGGCGCTCAGCTCCTCGGCGCTGACGATCCACGCCGAGCCGGTCGCCAGGCACCTGGATATCGGCCACGTATTGTGCAATCACTTCGACGTTGACCACGCGGGCCGGCTCACCGGTTGGATCACCAAGCCGGTGATCTGGGGTAGGCAGAAGGCCGCCGCGGTCGAGCAGTTCTGCGCGGCGAACGACGTCGATCTGACGCGCAGCTACTTCTACGCCGACGGTGACGAGGACGCGGCGCTGATGAAACTGGTGGGTTTTCCTCGGCCGGTGAACCCACGCCGCGGTCTGGCCGAACTGGCTGTTGAACAGGGCTGGCCGGTGCTGCAGATGGCCCCAACAGGGAAGGGGCTTCGCGGTTACCGGCGGCGTGCACTAAAGTAGAACACGTTTCAGTTTTGATCATCGTGCCAACCGGCCGAACCAGGAGCGGACCATGCATACTTCCCTGTGCAACCAGCTCGGCATCGAGTTCCCGATATTCAAGCATTGCGGAAACGAGCGCCATTAGCGCTTGCGTGCGTGGTGGGCGGCCACCCTGCACCAGCCCAAGCAGACCGCCGCGACCCCGGGGCGCCCCCGCCACGTACACCAGACAGGCAGCAGCACCCGGGTGGACACAGGCCACCCCACACAGCGCGGGGAGAGAGGGCTCCCCCGCCTGGCAGCAGGGCGGGCAGCGTGTGCCTGCCGCACAGCAGCAGAGCAGA